>JAQURN010000001.1 GCA_028715585.1 Actinomycetota bacterium
CATTTATCAATGAGAAGATATCCGCAATTAAGTCACAGTGCTGTTTGTCTATTTCACTGATAGAAGGAATGTGCTCCTTTGGAAAAATGAGAACATGAACCGGAGCCACGGGGTTTATGTCCCTTACAGCCATAGCATTTGGTCGCTCATCTACCTTCTCGCTTTCAATCGCTCCGCTAGCCATTCTGCAAAATAAACATTCTTCCAATTTGCTCACCTTCCAGAAAAGTTATTGCATCCCATCGTTAAATCCTCTAATCTTCCTTTCAAACCATTGCTATTAGCCTCTTCGATGACAGCAGGCACTTTCTTTCCCACAAGCTCCGGCCAACCTCGGACACTTACTTGCATATACGGCATCGCTCGACCCCTGAGTACTCCGCCGTCTTCTTCGCAGAAGCTCTCCATCAGCACCATGATTATACGTCCCACGAACCCATGGTGAAAATCGCAGGCACTCGAGCTGGCGACTTCTCGCGCTCTTCTGGCTCTCTCGGATTTTTCCCGCGGACTAACTACGTCACCAAAGGCTTCTGCCTTTGTCCCAGGTCGGGGTGAATATTTGAACACATGGGTTCTAGAAAAGCCTGCTTCTTTCAAGAAATCCAGCGTATGGAGAAACTCCTTCTCGCCCTCTGTTGGAAAACCAACCATGGCATCCGTACTCACTGCTACATCGGGGATTCTCCTTTTTATGCGCGATAACTTCTCAAAAAATTCTTCCCTCGTATAACCTCTTCCCATGTCGAAAAGAACTTTATTGTCCGCGCTTTGAAGAGGTATATGCAGATGAGGACAAATGTTGCCTGGATTTCTTTCCGCAAGAAGGGAAATTACCCCCTCACTTACTTCCGAGAGTTCTATCGAGCTAAGCCTTATCCACGTGTCAGGCACTTCCTCAGCCAAGCCAAGAAGAAGCTCTTCTAACCCTTTTCCGCTCTCAGGATCTTCGTAACGCCCGACGTCTATGCCACAAAGAACAATCTCGCCGGCTCCACCCTGTGCCAACTCACGAGCTCGAGCCAACACCTTTTCCATCGGGAGACACACCCTTTGCCTCAGCCTGGGAATAACGCAGTAACTGCATCCCCTCTCACAGCCGTCCTGGATTTTGAGTGGCACCCTTGTTCTCTCCCTAACCAATGCGTGGTTTGCGCGCTCCCCTCTAGTGATGAAATAGCCTGGGATATTTTCCTTATGGATATTTTTGACCGCGTAAAAAACTCCAATCTCCTCGAATGCTTCGGGTTTCATTTCAACCGCGCAGCCAGTAACGGCGATGCGCGCCCCGCTCTTCTTCGCCCTTTTGACCTCTTTTTTAGACTTTCTGAATGCCTCCTCGGTTACGGCACAAGTGTTAACGACCCATACCTCAGGGGGTTCCCCTTGAGGAACTGGAACGTAGCCTCTCTGGCAAAAACCTTCCTCTATCGCAAGTGAATCCGCTTTATTCACTTTACATCCAAGTGTGGTTATTCGGTAGGTCCCATCCATCGTTTCTCACCAGGTAGGGCTTTCACTTACAAATTGCATCGTCAGAAAGCATTTTTGACGGGTCCCGTTCTGGGCTTGGCAAATTTGTTTTCGAGAAGAAGAGCTACCTCCCACTTTTCCCCTTGCGCGCCTGAAGGTAGGATTCTAGGATCTTCCTCTGGCCAGAAGTAAGATGTCTGGGAACCGAAACGTCAACCCGAACCAGGATATCGCCTTTCTTCCCTCTATGGAGTTCAGGGAGCCCCTTACCCTTTATCTTAAGCGTGCTGCCAGGTTGAGTCCCCGGAGGTATATCAAGCCGCAAATCGCCATCGAGAGAGGGTACTTTGACATTCGTACCTAGAGCCGCCTCAGCTATATCAACTGTAACCGTAGTAAGCAAATTTTCCCCTTCGCGCTCGAAGTGAGGGTGAGGCTCAACTTCAACCGTTACATAAAGATTGCCGTTTCCTTCTCCCCTACCCTTGATGAGTAGCCTGTCTCCGTTTTCGACCCCCGGCGGTATTTCCACTTCAATTTTGCTATCTTCCCACTCAAAACCGTTCCCCCCACATTTACGACATCTTTCCTTTATAACTTCTCCGGAACCACCACATTCCGGGCAAACCCTCGAGCTCATGAATGTGCCGAAAAAGCTTTGCCTAGAAGTCTCAACTCTCCCGCTCCCCTGGCACCTCTGGCAGACAATGAGACCTCCCGGCGCCACCCCCCTCCCACCACAACTTTCACAGGAGACTCTTCTTCGCAAATTCAGCTCCCTCTTCGTCCCGGTCAAAACTTCCTCGAGACTAATAGTGATTGAGGTGTGGACGTCCTTCCCCGTAAAGCGCCTGGGCCTCGTGGCAGAACGCGTGGTCCTGAATGGACCGCTGCCAAACCCTCCGTTGAAAAAAGCTTCAAAGAGATCGGAAATAGAACCGAAATCATCGAAACCAAAACCTCCAAAATCTGGAGTAGCCCGCCCATTTACTCCCTCGAGCCCCCACGTATCGTAAACCTTCCTCTTCTCCGGATCGGATAAAACCTGGTACGCAAAATTGAGCTCTTTGAATTTACCCTCACTATCAGGATCGTCAGGTGCTACATCCGGATGGCATTCTCGAGCCTTTGCGCGATATGCCTTCTTGATTTCTGACTGATCCGCGCTAGGCGCTACACCTATGATTTCATAGAGATCTCTGGGAGTTTTTTCCGCCATTTCTAATTCCTCGATAACTCGTACCCCTCAAACAAAAACAATGTCCTATCAATCTTCCGTGATGAAAAGGCTTCTTCCCATTTTATCCGCCACATGCTGAACCAGGCCAATAGTGCGAGCGTAATCAATACTCGTAGGTCCTAAAACTCCAAGTGACCCTCGTATACCAAAACCAAGTTGAAAACTCGTTCCTATCAACGCGCATTTTTTCAATTCGCTGAGTTTGTTCTCCCTGCCAATTCGGACTGTCAAGTGTTCCTCTCCAATCAACTCCTCCAGGAGGTCAAGGATGAAGTATTGTTTTTCTATCGCCTCCAAGAGAATTTGGACCCACTCAGTTCCCATAGTCCGCATTTCCTTGGCGATATTTGCCGTTCCGCCTATAAAAACCCTATCGTCAAACGAACTCAGATATTCTCGCGCGGCATCAAGCGCCCCAGAAAAAAGTTTAGACGCGGGGGGAGCAAACCCAGCCTCCTCGATGCTAGAATTGACAATCTTCTGGCTTAACTTCTTCCCGGAAAAATTACAATTTATATACTCGGCTACCTGCTCCACCTCTTCGACAGAAACTGATTCCTCAAGGGTGAGAAGCTGGCGGCCAACTTGACCTTTGCGAGTAATAAAAACCGCCATGACCCTTTTTGCCCCAAGTCTCACTAACTCCAGTTTGTAGAGAACATCGGTTTCGCTAATCGGAGAAAAGACCATGGCAGTCGCCTTTGTTAGTTCTGAAAGTAGGCGAGAGACTTCCTGAAACATTGCTTCCAATTCTCTAGTTCTCGCGGCGAACAGTTTTTCAACTGCCTTCCTGTCCTCGACAGTCAGCAATGGCTTTCCCATTAGCATGTCCACGTAGTATCGGTAAGCCATGTCGGTGGGAATTCTCCCGGCAGAAGTATGGGGCTGCTCGAGAAAACCAAGTTCCTCGAGAACCATCATGTCGTTTCTCACGGTTGCCGCGCTGACGCCAAGGTCATATTCCTTGGCAACTACCTGGGAGCTAACCGGCTTCCCGCTGAGAATAAAGTTTTTGGCGACAGCGCCCAGTATTCTCTTTTTTCTCTCGTCGAGGTCTGGAACATCCATTTTGCCTAGCTCAAGATTTCAAGCGATTCTTTTTCTAATTTTAGCACTCCACACCACGGTGTGCTAAAGCCATCCCACCTTATATTAATACTTACTTCTCATCATCTGAACGAATGCTTCCTCGGGAATGTCAACTTTTCCCACGCGCTTCATTCTTTTCTTCCCAGCTTTTTGCTTTTCCCAGAGCTTTCTTTTTCTGGTGATATCTCCTCCGTAACACTTAGCAGTTACATCCTTTTTTAGAGCTGGAATCGTTTCTCTCGCAATAATACGGCCGCCAACCGCGGCTTGTAGGGATACCTCAAACAGTTGCCTTGGCAATATCTTCCTCAATTTTTCTAACATTTGCCTCCCATACCTGTAAGCTTCATCCCGCATAACTATCGCGGAAAACGCGTCTACCACCTCCCCCTGCACCAGAATCTCGAGCTTCACCAGAGGATTTTCCCTATAATCTCCCACCTCGTAGTCGAGAGAGGCATATCCCCTGGATCTACTCTTGAGCTGATCGTAAAAGCCAATAATCATTTCCGAGAGAGGCATCTCATACGCAAGCTTAACCCTATTGCTCGAAAGGTAGCGCATATCCTTGAAGACACACCGCCTTTCCTTGCAAATTTCCATCACATTTCCAACTGCCTCATCGCGAGTGATAATGATTAGGGAAACATATGGCTCCTCAATTTTCGAAATTAAATTCGCAGGCGGCATCTTTGCGGGGCTGTCAACGTGAGACACTCTTCCATCCTTGTCAGTAATTCTGTAATCAACACTTGGGGAAGTGATAAGGAGATTCAGGTTATATTCTCTTTCAAGCCTTTCCCTTACTACCTCTAGATGAAGGCTGCCTAAAAATCCGCACCGAAAACCAAAACCAAGCGCTTGTGAAGTTTCGGGCGCGTAAGTAAAAGCAGAATCGTTGAGTCGCAGTTTAGCAAGAGAGTCCCGTAAACGCTCATAATCAGAGCTGTCCACAGGGTATATTCCCGCAAAAACAACAGCCTTCGGCTCTTTGTAACCGGGCAATGGCTCTGGAACGCCTCCCTGGGCACTTGTAATGGTATCTCCGACAGGAACTCGGGAAACATCTTTTATTCTAGTTACCACGAACCCAATTTCTCCAACTGAAAGATTATCCACCTCCCGCATCACGTCCGCGTAGTAACCGACTCTCTCGATCTGGGAGCTTACCCCTGCCTGAATCAGCTCTATTTCCATCCCACTGGTAAGCGTGCCCGAAGATACCTTCACCAATCCCACGACCCCTTTATAGGAATCGTAGCTGGAATCAAAAACCAATGCGCGCAATCTGTCGTCTTCACCTCGAGGTGGAGAGGGAATCCTCTGGATAGCCGCCTCCAGAAGTTCCTTTACTCCTTCACCCGTCTTGGCGGAACACAAAAGTACATCTTCGGGATTCGCCCCTGTCAACTCGACTATTTCCCTCATCGTCTCTTCTGGCATCGCTGTGGGGAGATCTATTTTGTTTATGACCGGGATTACCTCTAGCCCGCTTTCGCAAGCAAGATTGAAATTTCCAATGGTTTGCGCCTCTACCCCTTGAGTCGCGTCCACCAACAATATAGCGCCCTCACAAGCGGCAAGAGATCTGGACACCTCGTAAGAAAAATCAACATGCCCAGGAGTATCAACTAGGTTCAACTGGTATTCGATGCCTTCATGGGTGTAATACATCCTTACAGTTTGGGCCTTTATGGTAATTCCACGTTCTCTTTCTATATCCATCTTGTCGAGAAACTGAGGCAGCGTTTCTCCTTGTTTTGTCACGCCAGTAAGCTCGAGAAAACGATCCGCCAGGGTGGATTTCCCATGGTCGATGTGCGCGATTATGCAGAAATTCCTTATCCTAGAAGTTTCCAGCCTTCCTCACCTCGAGTATTATGATAACTCAGGGTGACTCGACGCAGGACAAGCCTCATGCTAAAATGTCTTCGCTTTAGAACTTTTCGATACGAAGATTGCGAGAATTAAAGCGGAGATGCAATGCCAAACATAAAATCTCAAAAGAAAAGGTTGATTAAATCGAGGGAAAGCCGAGCAAGAAACAAATCCGCGAAGTCGGCTCTAAAAACGAAAGTCAAGAAGTTTCGCGCTGCCTGCGAGGAAGGAGACGCTACCAAGGCTGCCGAGCTCTTTCGCGATGCTTCACGCTCGTTCGACAAAGCGGTATCAAAGGGAATCTTGCACAAAAATAAGGCTGCTAACGAAAAATCCCGCCTAGCGCGGGCTTTGAATTCCCTCAATTCATAATTTGTCAGCCTACTATCCTGCTGACCAAGGCATCCAAGACAAAAGCCATGTAATCACCCTCAGGAAGAAATCGAGTTTCGTGCATCTCCTGCTGGCAGTCGCGGAAGTCGCAAATTATATCCCTCAGGCGATCAGCAGAGAACTTCCTGGACTGTTTTACAACCTTGGTCGCAAGAAATCCTGGAATTCCAAGGATTTGAGCAATCTGGGAAATATCAGTCTTCTCAGCCGAAAGTGACTTCGCCCTCGCGATGAAGCGAAACTGCCTCAGAAGAAGGGAAAATATGCGTTCTGGACTTTCTCCCTGTTTCAATATTCTCTCCAGAAGATACAGGGCAACGTCTCTTCTTCTGTCAGCGACTGAATCTACGAGCTCGAAGATGTCTTCACGGGCGGAAGCCTTGACCGCCTCGTTCACCTGTTCCATTTCTATTTCCCGCTTTTCCTCTTCTAAAAAAGATAGGCTATCAATCGCGCCTTCGAGCTCTCTTAAATTAGTTCCAACCTTCTCAATCAAAAGTTTCACGGCTGAAGGGCTTATTTTCTTTTCCCTCTTCGCGAATTCTCTAACAACCCAAGCCTCGAGGTTTCGGTCATCGTAGCCTGCTCCAAGGGAATATTTCACCACTTCGCTAGTTTGTCTCGCCTTCTTGAAAATGATGGAGTTTTCCGTTTTTTTAACGGAAGCCCTGGACTCTCGAGTCCCCCCCGATGGCGGGAAGTGCGCAATCAACACCAAGATGGTGGTCTTGTTTGGCCTTTCCAGATAAGCAGAGAGTTTTTTCTGCTCACCCTGCCTGAGTCTATCCACGTTCCTCACTATCACCAGTCTTCTTTTAGCAAAGAGAGGCAAAGCCTCCGCCGCGTTGATAATTGCCTCCGCGCTTGTTTCATCAGCATCCAGGACTTCCATATCGGAGATTGATTCCTCTGACGAGGAGAAGAGTTCAATGAGTCTTTTTAAGGCTTTCTCCATGAGGAGCTCTTCATCGCCATAAAGGAAATAGACATTCTTCAGGTCTTCTAAACTTTTTGCTCTCTTCGCCAAGCTTTCTATCTCCCTTTTTGAGTGGACACAACGATTTTACCATCCTTGCGCCCCAGCTCTATATCGCCGTCCTCATCCGTCCTAAAAATTTCAATCCTCCTCGAGGCAAGCTCGTTCAGGCAAAACTGGGAAGGGTGACCGTAAGGATTGTCTTCCCCCACTGGGATAACCGCAATTTCCGGAGTCAAGAAATCCAACAAATCCGGATTCGTTGCGTCTCTGGCTCCCTGATGCGGCATCTTGAGAACATCGCAATCGATTTCGGGGCAAGAGCCAAAAAGCATCTCCTGCGCCTCGTTCTCGATATCCCCGGTGAGAATCGCTTCCATCTCACCGATACGGGCAAGAATTACGATGCTTGTATCATTTAGCTCATCAGGAACATCCTCAAGGCTTGCCGGGGCATAAAGCACCTGGAGTTCGATTTCATTTGAGACCCCTAGCTCCATTCCTTCCTCTGCCACTATTCTCTTTATACCCTCGTCATGCGCCTTGTCGAGGAGGTCTTCATAATTAGCCTTCTCTGAAGGCGTCATCTCCTCGATGCCTTCCTTGTTGATAGAGGGCTCCAAAAGCGCCCCTACAGGGAACTCCGCAATGACTTCCATCAAACCAAAGAGGTGGTCCTTGTGTGGATGTGTGAGCACCATGAGGTCTATCTTGCTGACACCTCTCTCCTGGAGCTTTTTAGTTATCTTGCCTCCCTCGGGACCGCCATCAATCAGCACTGTGGAACCTTCCTTACCCATCAAGAGAATAGAGTCTCCTTGTCCAACATCGAAAACAATCATGCGGCTTGAGGCTTTCCCCCGAAACAATGGCGACTGATTGAAAAAGATAAGGAAAATAGCAAGGGAGAACGAAATAAGCGGCCGCAATTTGCCCTTCTTCCCAGCGCCTCTTACCAAAAGAAAAAGTCCAAGAAGATAGAAGAAAAGCGCGAAGCCTCCCAGCAAGCCTTCCCTGAGCCCCGCCTGGGGAACTCTCGAAAGCCTCGAGCTCACCCCAAAGATATAGCGAGAAATAGCAGTGGGAAAAGCGGCAACGAATTTCGTTGCCCCCAATCCGAAACCTGCGGAAGCGGCAAGTGCCCAGGAAGAAAAAAACAGCGGACCGACAAGCGGAACAACCAGAAAATTCGCGATAATCGATGTAACGGGCACCATCCCTCCTTTGGCAAGCAGAAGCGGAATTACTCCCAGTTGAGCTCCCGCGCATACCAAAAAAACCCCACGTTTTTCAGTGAGAGATTTCTTGCCAATGGCGAGAACGATTCCAAGAGTCGCCGCAAACGAAAGCTGAAATCCTGGATCGAATAATGCCCTGGGGTTGAACCCCAATATCAGAACGCCCGCAAGGCTCAATCCGGAAAGCGGTTGATATTTCCTTCCCAGCACATCCCCACCAAAAGCCATCGCGAACATAAGAAATGACCTAACCGCTGCTGGTCTGAAACCAGAGAGAGCCATAACCAGCGCTGCCGCGGCAGCCGCGGCAATGAATCTGAATTTTTTTCCCACTCCCAGAAGTGAAAGCAAAAAAACCACCATGCCCGCCGCGGCCCCAACATGAAGCCCGGAGACGCAAACTATATGTGAAATCCCACAACTATCCAGGTGCCATCTTGCCTTTGCGTCTAGTTCGCCGGTCTCGCCCAGAGTAACGCCTAGCACCAACCCCAGAATTTCTCCCCTGAGAGCTTTGTGGTAGATTGAGAGCAGTTTTTCCCTGGTTCTCTCAACGCGCGACGCAAAAAAATCCGGAGGTCCAGCCAACTCGATGTCCTCGGGGTAACATCTAATTCGCGTGGAGGCGCCCCGTTCAAAAAGCCATCCCCTTTGTTCTTCTGGAAACAGTCTTCCGCTCAATTTGACTCTAGAGCCGGCGTATATCCATTTCGGCAAGTTCACACTCTCGATACTTACCTGCGCCACCTGGTGGAGCGCATATGTTTTGCCAGTGGCACTGCACCGTTCTACTTCGAGGAAAAAACTTTGGAAGTCGCCCGAGGGAGAGGGAGGGGATTTTACCTTCCCCTCTATTTCCACCATTGAGCGGTTCCGCGCAAGAGAAGGGAGCAATCCAGTTTCTACCGCCTTTGCCTCCAGACTCATCGAGAAAAAACCGCTAAAAAATACCAGGGTAAGAATCGTAGCAAGCCTGCTTAGTGACTTCCCTCGCCACACCAAGATAGCCGAACAAACCGCGGTAAAAGCCAGTATCGAAAAGGAAAGTATTGGGCTGCTTGCCCTTCCCAGGATTATGCCGGCACCCAGAAAAACAAGACATCCCAGGTAGAGAAAACTTCTAGCCTCAGATGGTGACGAGGTCCTTGATGGATTGGAATTTTTTGGGTCCGATTCCCTCAACGTTCTTCAGCTCATCAACAGATGTAAACGGACCATTTTTTTCGCGACATTCAACTATGCGCTGGGAAAGGGTCGGGCCAATGCCGGGAAGCTTATCGAGTTCTTCTGCTCCAGCAAGGTTTATGTTTACAAGCCCAGTGCTCTCTTGCCCCCCAGCTGGAAGGGAACCGTTTTGCAATGGCGCCGCGGTGGAAGCCGACGGCACCATGACTTTCTGCCCATCCTTTACCCTTTCGGCAAGGTTCACACTGTCTATTCGGGCGTCTGGAAGCGCTCCACCGGCCTTGGTCAGGACGTCCGCTACTCTCGAGCCAGAGGGAACGCGATATAGGCCTGGATTTAAGACAGCACCCGCCACATGCACAGCAAGCATGCGCACTGATTCTTTTTTGCCTGTTGGCTTCTCGGCAACTGTTATCGCTTTAGGTTTAGAACGTAAGTATCCAAAGGCAGAACCGGCAACGAGTAGAACGCAAATTAGGACTATGATGGCAAGCTGAAAGCGCGAAAGGGATTTCGCGTTTTCAGCGATGTCGCTAAAAAAAACTTTTATACGGCTCAGAATCGAACTTGCTTGCATTGCTTATATGTTAACACAGCAATTCAAGCAAATACAAGAGTGGCCTACTTCGAGGATTGTTCTAGGAATAGCGGTTATCTGTCGCTTCAGACAACTATATTTACGAGTTTTCCCGGGATGGCGACAAGCTTCTTTATGTCTCTCTCCCCAACAAATCTCTTTACCTTCTCAGATTCCAAAGCCAGCCTTTTCATTTCATCCTCGGAGATATCACATCTGGCATTTAGCCTGTCGCGAACTTTCCCATTCACCTGGACAACAATCGTTATCTCCTCTGGCTTTGCAAGCTCAGGGTCGTAAATAGGCCAGGGCGCCTCGTGAATACTCCCCTTATGCCCCAGAGCCTCCCACAACTCCTCCGTGATGAATGGGCAAGATGGCGCAAGGAGACCGAGCACCACTTCAACTGCTTCGCGCATTATTCCCACATCAGCTTTTTCACTGCCAAAATAACCATATGTCTCATTGACAAGCTCCATTATGAAACTAACCGCGGTATTGAAAGCGAACTCTTCGACATCTCTGGTCACGTTCTGAATCGTCCTATGAATAACGCTTTGCATCGCTCTATCCCTTTGGCTGCATCCATTCCCAGCTTCTCCAACCTTCCCTTCCAAAGGAAGGAAGCACTCGTGAACCAACCTCCAAACCCTAGAAAGAAATCGTCGAGCGCCCCTCACTCCCTCGTCGCTCCAATCTTTATCTTGCTCGGGAGGTCCCATGAATACTATATAGAGCCTGAGGGTATCTGATCCGTACATCTCTATGTAGCTAGCAGGGGCAACAATATTCCCTTTAGACTTGCTCATCTTGGCCCCATCTTTGGTAATCATCCCCTGGCACAAAAGGCGAGTAAACGGCTCGACGAAATCAATCATGCCCATGTCGTAAATTACCTTGGTGAAAAATCGGGAATAAAGAAGATGCATGATTGCATGCTCGATGCCACCAATGTATTGGTCAACTGGCATCCAATAAGAAGCTTTTTCCACATCGAACGGGCCTTCACCAAAATGGGGGCTCACATACCGAAAGTAGTACCAGGATGAATCCACAAAGGTGTCCATGGTATCAGTCTCTCGCCTCGCAGTAGAGCCGCAGCGAGGGCATTTTGTCTCGTAGAATGACTTCTCGAAAGGAAGGGGCGACTTCCCACCCTCTCTCAATTGGAGATCCTCTGGCAATATCACAGGAAGCTCTTCTTCTGGAACCGGCACAACCCCACACGAATCACAGTACACAATTGGAATTGGGGCCCCCCAGTACCTTTGCCTTGAAACAAGCCAATCGCGAAGTCTGTAGTTGACTTTCCTTTCTCCTATTCCTTCTTTCTCAACAAAATCACAAATACTTTGGATGCCTTTATCACTAGGAAGGCCACTAAAAGGACCGGAATCAACCATAAGCCCTGGCTCTTCGTATGCCTCTTCCATCTCATCGGGTCGAAGCAGTCCGTCGGGAGGCTGAATCACCACCCGAATAGGAAGGTTATATTTCCTCGCGAATTCAAAGTCCCTTTGATCATGAGCTGGTACCGCCATAACCGCCCCGGTACCATACTCCATCAACACGAAATTGGCGGTGTATATCGGGATCTCTTCGCCGGTGAATGGATTTATAACATAGTCCTCCAGAAATATACCTTCTTTTTCAGCCTCCAGGGCGGTTCTCTCCATGGTGGTTCTCTTGCTCAATTTTCGGCGGAACTCGAGAATGCGGCTGGCAAGTTTCTCGTCCTTCGCCAGCCTATCAACCAGGGGATGTTCGGGAGCCAGAAGGAAAAACGTTATGCCATACACGGTATCAGCTCGAGTGGTGTAGATTCGAATTTTTTCACCGGTAGATTTGAGGGTGAAATCTATCTCCGCCCCTTCAGACCTACCAATCCAATTCTTCTGCATGAGAAGGACTCGCTCTGGCCAACCCGAGAGCTTATCCATATCCTCAAGCAATCGTTCAGCGTAATCGGTTATCTTGAAAAACCACTGGTTTAGCCTCTTCAGTTCAACTTTGGTTCCACACCTCTCGCAAGTGTCATCCCAAAGCACCTGTTCATTGGCAAGGACTGTGCCACAAGAAGGACACCAGTTAGCATTGGCATCCGCTTTATATGCAAGATCTCTTTCATACATCTTGAGGAAAAACCACTGAGTCCATTTGTAATACTCAGGGTCACAAGTGGAAATCTCGCGGGACCAATCGTAGGCGTATCCAAGCCTTTTCAGGTCGTCGCGAATGAGACGTATGTTATTTCTGGTCCATTCCGCGGGATGAATACCTCCAGAAATAGCGGCGTTTTCCGCCGGCAAACCAAAGGCGTCATAACCCATCGGATTGAGAACAGAAAATCCCTTGCGGAAGTAATACCGCGCCATTACATCTCCAAGAGTATAGTTCGCCACATGGCCCATATGTGCTGGACCGCTAGGATAGGGAAACATCACCAGCACATACAACTTTTCACGGCTTGAGTCCTCTATTGCCCTGAAATGTTTTTCTTCTTCCCAGCGCTCCAGCCACTTCTTCTCTATTTCGTTATGCTTGTATTCTGGCGACATTGTCTAAACCTCAAATCGGCGCTCAATGATATCACAAGAAAAAACTGCTTCTGCGAGAATCCCCGCGAGGAACTCAAACCAAAACTAAGAGAGCTATGACCTCGCCAGGAAGGCGAATACCGGGCGATAGCTACCATCCCTCCCCAATTGTATGTGAAGAGCCGGCTTTCTCGGCGAGCGTCCTCGCAAAGTCTCCATCGAGTATGCCTGTCGACACAAAGCTAACCACTTCTCGCGCCATCGATTCGACGTCTATCACTCCCCTCTCTCCCCCTAATGCCACCCGGTATGGAACCTGGAAAAAAAGCATTAGCATCGCCTTTGCGATGAGGTCAGTATCCATGGGCCTAAAGACTCCCATTTTTATGCCACTATCTAGTATCCCAGCGATGAGATTGGACATCTTGCGGTCGAAATCGTCCCACAGAGCATATAGCGATGGGTCAGCCGAAAACGCCTCCTGAAAATAAACCAGGACCAAATCCTTGTTTTCCAGAAACAACCTGTAAAACATCGCGAGTCCCTCATGAATCTTCCCTGTTAGAAGGTCAGGGTCGAGATTTTCCGCCACCACGGTATTCCTGGTTGATTCATAGAGATTTCTGAGAAATGAACTCATCAACTCGGAAAATACGTGGCGCTTGCTCAAAAAATACTTGTAGAAGGTCGCTCGGGCAACATCAGCTTCATTGATTATGTCCTGTACAGTGGCTTTCTTGAATCCCTTTTCAGAAAAGACTTTTTTGGCTGCGGAAAGAATTTTAGAGCTCGTTTCAGATTTCATCTCTCGTCTTCCATCAGATGAATAGCGTTCTTCAAAGCATTTTAGCAACAACAAGGCTAATCGTGTGAGATAAGTGCAATTTGCCCTGAATCATTTTTGATGATTGAATCGTGAAAAGGTGGTAAGAAATGGCTAAAAAGTCTAGAAAAGTAACCATATATGGCGCAGGAATGTCGGGGCTTATCGCGGCAATCAACTTGAGGAGAGATGGCTTCCAGGTCACCGTAAAGGAAAAAGAGCCTACCTACGGTGGCTCTAGCATTTACAACCCATCCACCCACGTAACCCCACTTGACCTCAAGGCAACGTCAAAATACATAGGCATCGACATATCTAGTGTTTTTCACGAAGTTTCAGCATGTCCCTCTTATTTCGGCAAAACAAAGGTACTTCTCCCCGTACATGAAGTGTACGCAGTCGAGCGTGGCAACCGAGAAACGAGCCTCGACACGCTTCTTTTCAACGAATGCAAGGAAATTGGAGTCGATTTCGAATTCGATTCTCCGCTTACTCAAGAAGAAGTCCAAAATCTCCCTCCTGATTCGATTATTGCCTGCGGCCTTACTCCTTCCGCCTACGAGATGCTCGGCATCCCTTACTTGAAGTGGTTCGGGTGGATTTCGAGAGGAGAAATCAGATTGAATAGTTACGCCTGGCTATGGTGGGGCAAATGCGTGACGGAATATGGCTATTTCTCTTCGGTGAACAACTATTACTTCGACCTCCTTTTCAGCATAAAACCAGTGTCGAAATCCTGTCTGGATGAGTACATCTCATTCATGGCACACGCCGAGGGAATCGAACATAAAGACTGGCAATACGTATCGGGAGCGGTTCCAATAGCCTCACCTGAAAATCCCCGCCTATTCTGGAAAAATGCCATCCTTTGCGGGACGATATCAGGGGCACAGGACCCCTTCATGTGGTTTGGCATATCAGGGGCACTCATAACCGGCAAAATCGCCGCGCTCGCGCTAACCGACAAGGAAAAAGCGGAGAGGGAATTCAGGCGCTTCACCCGCTGGTTTAGCCAAGCGTTCTGGTTCAAAAACAAAATCTGGTATCGGTTTGTGCGTCCAAATATCCAGCAACTCGAACGTGGAATTAGGCTAATCGGACCAAAAAGAGTAGAAAAGCTAGCCCACTTAACCGAGACTGGCAAAATACCAGCGAGGATGGCGATTCCTGGCTTCAGCCATTTGAGCTGCCATTAGAAGCTATCGTTTCTTGAAGATCCTTCGTGCCAAAACAAGCGACATAAGCCCGAGGAACCCATAGGTAAGGGGACGCATTGCTTTGAGAAGGGGCTCATTGGGTTCAAATTCCACGTTCAAGGATACTTTCTTTGCGAGCTTGTCAGCGGCAATAAGTTCGGATGTCTTGTTGGCGGTCCATATTGCCGCCTCCATCCCCCCGGAGCTCACGCTCGTTTGAGTAAAATCGCCAGTGAGATAGAGATTGTCGTAAGGACTCCGCTGGAAAGGGCGCCTGCTTTCCATACCAGGATATGGACGATAAACCCCTTGCCTCTCCCGCACCACCTTGTACTTACGAACGCTTGCTTCTTTCGCGGCAGGAAAAAGACTTTTTATTTGCTCGAGGGCAATTTCGAATATCACGTTATCTGGAAGTCCACGAATGTGGTCAGCGGGCGAAAGGACCATCTCGAACATGCTTCCGCCTTTGAATATATGAGGGAGGACGTTGGAAAGGTCCGCAAAGGTATTGAAGATGCAGTCATTCGCGAAAAATGTCACATCCACATCGGTCAGTTTTTTGTCGAACCAGATTTGCAGAGAAAGTGAAGGGGCATATTCGAAATGCCACAAATCGCGAAAGTACTCATATGAGTATGCGCTTTCCGGAAGTATCTTTCTCAAGGCAAAAGGACTCATCGCGGAAACGTAGATATCGGCTTCAAGTGATTCCTCGCCGTTGACAACTACATTTTGAACTTTGCCATCTTCCACGTTGATTGCCGTCACCTCTTTTTTTAGGGAGGCCTCTCCCTCTTTGTTCTTGATGTAATCAACACATTTCTCGACCCATATCTCGCCAAGACCTCCATTGGCAAATCCAACCCTCGCGTTCTGAGCTGACCCCATTACCTTAAGAACCCAGTTGAGCATGACCTTTGCCGATACGGCATATGAGGGAGTAAACGTGAGTCCATTTACTCCTGGTTCCATGAGCTTCAAGCCGTCGAGAGGTCCATACCTATAGACGAGGGAAGCCATGCTCACCTTATCGTATTCATTTATTTTTTCTTTGCTCATCAAGAACGCGGAGCCAATTGGAACGCATGCGGGAAGAAACTTCCACCGCGGAATTCCACGATAATCCTTGAGAAGGTGCATATATCCATAAACCCCATGCAAGGGAGCTGGCAAATCTATAAACTTCAAAACCGCGTTCTTGCCACCTGGCTGGGCGTAGTAGAATTCAGTGTTCTTCCAGAGGATGTTGTCGTAGATGCCCATCTTCTTGAAGAATTGTATGAGGTTGACATAGTAGGGAAAGAAAACGTGAAGGGCATTATCAACCATGTCCCCATCCTCATCCCTCCATGAATTCGCCCTCCCCCCAAATATTTCATCAGCCTCGACTAGGGATACATCTATCCCAAGGTCTAGGAGATTTATCGCGGTAGCCAAGCCGCTCATTCCGCCGCCCATTATCAGTGCCTTCAAGCTTTACCCCCCTCGATTTGCGCCAGGACTAGTTTTTACCGCTTCTCTTTCTTTTCCTGCTCGCGTTTTTTCATTTCTTCTTCCAGGAGAGCACGCCTCAACACCTTTCCAACCAGAGTCTTTGGCAAGGAGTCCCTGAACTCTACGAGCCTCGGTGCCTTATAAGAAGCAAGACGCTCTCTCCCATAAGCAATCATTTCTTTTTCAGTAGCTTCTTCGCCGGGCTTGAGAACTAGGTACACTTTCACAGTCTCTCCACGGTATTCATCTGGGATGCCTATGGCGACCGCTTCCTGTACCTTTGGATGCGCATAAAAAACCTCGTCTATCTCCCTAGGGAATATGTTGAATCCTCCGGCGATTATCAAGTCTTTCTTCCGGTCAACTACATAGAAATAACCATCCTCGTCAACGGTGCAGATGTCTCCCGTGTAGAGCCATCCGTCTCTAAGAGTCTGGGCGGTTTCCTCGGGCTTGTTCCAGTATCCCTTCATCACTTGTGGACCACGAATGCACATCTCCCCTGGTTCGTTCAAGCCAAGTTCCACCTCTCCAGTCTCCGTATCGACTATCTTTACCTCGGTGTCTGGGAATGGCATTCCAATAGAGCCTATTTTCTTCATCCCAAAAACTGGATTGGAGTGGGTAACCGGCGATGCCTCGGTAAGCCCATATCCTTCGCATACGATTCCCCCAGATAGGCGAGAGAAATTCTTTTGAACCTCGATTGGAAGCGGCGCGGACCCGGAGTTGCACAATTTTATACGATCCACCCCATACTTCTTGGCTTCTGGGTGACTCAATATAGAAACATACAGAGTGGGAACCCCGGGGAAGAAGTTGGGCTTATATTTCTGGATAGTCTGAAGCATCATGTTTATCTCAAACTGGGGAACCAGAATCATGGTAGAAGCACTAAAAATAGAAAAATTCATGCAGACGGTTTGTCCGTATGAGTGGAAAAATGGAATCACGGAGAGGCAAACATCTTTACCTCGTTCGACAAATTCCCTTCCCCAAAAGCTGACCTGCAAGGTATTACTCACTAGATTTTTATGGGTAAGCATTGCCCCTTTTGTCAGCCCCGTGGTTCCTCCAGTGTATTGGATTACAGCGACATCTTCGTCGGGATTTATTTCTATGTCTGGCACTTCTGATGAGGACTCCTCTACAAGCTCCTTGAAATAATAGTCGTTTGTGCCCTTCTGGGCGGAAGGAGTAACAGGGGTCTCCATGTAATCGGTAATGCTGGATATTATTCTCTTCTTTACAGGTGTTTTATCCTTTACCGCATCAATTCTCTCGTGGAAGAGGTCGAGGTATATAATCGTTTCGGCTCCACAATCGTTGAGTTCGTATTCGAGCTCTCTTTCCACGTGAAGCGGGCTTATTGTGGCAACACATCCCCCCGCGAGCAGAATGCCATAATAAGCGATAATCATCTGGGGACAGTTGGGAAGCATAAGCGCAACCCTGTCCCCCTTCTTCACTCCAAGCCCTATCAGGGCGGCGGCAAAGCGCCGCACCTGCTCACGAAGCTCGCCGTACGTCAACTTCTGATCGAAAAATACAGTCGCTACAGTGTCCTCATAGCGCATGCAAGAAATCTCGAGAATTTTATAAAGGGAAATCCGTGGGTATCTTATAGTTTCAGGTACGAAGTAGTCATAGTTCTTGATCCAAATTTTTTCCATGTCACTCGCCTCTCTTTCTCGATGTAAAGACCCCTAAGCTCCTAAATAATACAATATCAAACTCGCGGCTAACAAAAAACCGAAAGCGCCTCATCTCGTCCTCCAAAGACAAACGCGGTAACTGAATGGGCAGGGAAGGTGTAGTTGGAAAGTACATCTCCAACATCAGCGGAAGAACATGAAACGCTGACCTTTCTGTCGTTGGAAACAGTATTCACCGAGAGAGCGTCAGGAGCGTCGAGAAGATAGATATACACATTGCCGCTGGGGTTGTACCCTTTTAACTCTATTTGCGCCTCGATGTCGTTTGCCCAATCACGGTTTATGACGAATAAAACAAGAGTCTCGCCATCCTCACTTAGCTGGGAGCTAACATCGAGAATAGGGACCCCGCTCATCTGTTGAATTCCCCCAAAAGCCGGAGACGAAAAGGTTCTGCCTTTGAAATTAGTCTCAACCACCACTGGTTCGGAGAGGTTCGCGTACATGAGAAACGGATAATAAATGGCAGTTCTATGCACCTTCTCCCCGCGAGCGCTAACTACCCCTAAAACATTGGCAAACTGGGCGATATTTGCCATCTTTACAGTGTTCGCGTGCCGATGAAGAACGTGAAATACCCCGCTCACAAAAAGCGCGTCTCTCAGATTCCAGCGCGGGAAAAAAAGTTGCGCGGGGTTCCACCACAGATTCCACTCATCTAAAGCGATAACCGGCTTTCCAGCCGAACCCATAATTTTCTCTATATCCTCTTCGACTTGGATTAGCCTTCTTTCAAGCTCCAGTGGAGCAGACACAATAGCTCGATATACGCCCTCTGGTCCATGCTTTGCCGCGGACGCCAACACTCCTAAAATTCTCTCCCATCCTGGAAGATAGACATGGATGGAAAGAAAATCTATCCATTCCCCCGCGATTTCGAGAACTTTGCGGTTCCATGTATCGCTGAAATAATGGTCGGCGCCTACAGCCACAAGATTTATTCCATCGTCTGCTTCCTTCATGGCGTCTCTGAATTCGAGGTAACCCCTAGCGTACTCTGCTGGACCCCTGTGACCAAGAGCCCAGAATCCATAAATCTCGTTTCCCACCCCCCAAAGTTTCACACCATATGGCTCTTCTCTGCCATTCGCGGCTCGCTTATTTCCGCCAAAGGTGGACTTGTCTCCGTTCATGTATTCCACCCAGTCTCTGGCCTCCTCGGGAGTCGAAGTGCCAAAATTCACGTTTATATAGGCTTGGGCACCTACGGACTCGATAAGTTCCATGAATTCATGGCTACCAAACGCATGGGGGTCCAGAACGCGCGTAAGTGGGCCATATCTCGACCAATACCTGTTTATCCTCAAAGGCCTACCTTCTACAGGTCCTATACCGTCTCTCCAGTTATAACCATCAGCATAAAGCCCCCCAGGCCAACGAATGACAGGGGCACCTACGTCCTTCAAGTATTTCACCATCTCGTCTCTCACAACCCATGGCGAGAGCATGCCAGGTTTTTCTTTCTTCAAAATACCCCCATACAGCGAGCGGGCCATATTTTCGATGAAATGCCCATATATCTTGGGGTCTATTTCTCCTGTCTTTCGGGAGGCATCAACTTCTATAAGATTTTTTGTCATCACCACTCCCTTTCCCTATAAAAGTCTCTCTCCACAAAGAGGGGGGCTGGATGAATAAATCTCGTCGATTAAAATCACGCCATATTTTGCCCCAGCGAAACTTCTCGCCTCTCTAAAATCTCCTTTGATTTGATAACTCACAGCGTCTTGTGTCACGATGCCCAAAGCTATCCTTTTCCCCTCCTCTAGCCTTGCGACTTCGCTATTGTGTTTCTTTATCCTCAATACGAGTGTTCCGCCCCTCTTCAGGTGAACAGCAAGAGATGGAAATGCCCGCGGAACGCCATCATCGCCCACAAACGCTATGGCTTTCACACCAAGAAGGCTATTGAATCTCTTTCTCACGGCGGATGGAACGCTAAGATAACTTTTATTCCTCTCTCGGATCAAACTTCCAAAAAGATGGGTCGCGAGGAAATCCGATAAGTAGCCAAGATACGAGGCGCCCGCTGGGAGATTTGTTTTTTCGGTGAGGCGTATTATTCCCACGTTGTGGATACCCATGTAGGCATTGTATCTAAAGAACTCGATGCTATTTATCTCATCGATAACAGGACCACTATCCACCCATTCCTCCACCTCACCCTCGAAACCAGCAAACTCGAGCTTTTCAGATACGGCAACACTTGCCAAATGTTTGTCATTAAGAAGGTTCTCTTTCGTCTTCACCATCATGAAATCTCCAAATGCCACCTTCCCGTTATCAATTGGCATCTGGCTTATGATGAGCGCGATGTTAGGCTCTCCCTCCGCGGAGACTGTGGCAAGGAATTTAGCCGCTTGGGGCTCTCGATACAAATCGAGCTCCCGAGGTGAGAGCGTCACGCCTTCTTCACCTTGCAAATCCAGCTTTTTCAAGTTCAAACCCGCGCTTTAACTCTTGGTCATTCCAGACCAGTGGACATTTTTTGCCCCGCAAGAAATCGCCTTTCTCGCTAGACTTTCCATCTTTGAGTGCTCGAGAAGAGGCTTTCCCTCCAGCTTCCATTCCATAGAGAGTCGCTTATACTTCGATGCGCATGTATTGTTGAATGCCAGCAAATCGTATCTCTGGACGTTATCGAGCGAAGAGACAAATCTCAAAATACCTTCGATATTTTCCTCGGCATCCGTGTAGCCGGGTATTATTGGAGTTCTTATCCACACCGGCTTTCCAAATTCGGAAATGGTTTTTAAATTTTTTGTAACCAGTTCAAGAGGTATCCCGGTCCACTCAAGATGCTTTTCTGGGTCAGAAACTTTCACGTCCAACAAAACTATATCAACAAATGGAAGGACTTCCTCTAAAGCCTCCACCTCATAACCTCCAGAGGTGTCTAACGCTGTGTGCAATCTGTTCTCTTTGCAAAGGCGAAGGAATTCCTTTACGAAATGGTGTTGAACTAGGGGCTCTCCCCCGGATACCGTTATGCCACCCCCAGAATTCTCGTAGAAAGCACTGTCTCTTACTACTTCGCTCAACACTTCCTCGGGAAGATAATATCTACCCACCAGCTCAATCGCTCCCGTGGGACAAGCTTCCGCGCACTTTCCACAACCATCACATCTTCCTCTGTCTATCAACATACCAGATGGCTCCAGCCGCAAAGCGTCTTGCGCGCAAACTCTCACACATTCCAGAGCCGCTATGCACCGCGTTTCAAACCACATTATCTCCTGTTTCTTCTTAAGTCCCTCTGGATTCTGGCACCATGGGCAACGGAGGGAACACCCTTTCATAAAAACCGTGCTCCTGATTCCAGGGCCATCCTCTATCGAAAACCTCTGGATGTTGAATATGAGCCCTTTTAGAGCGCCTTCAAATTCAGAATCCGTGAGATTCTCTGGCGATGATTTCATCCTGAACTTCTTTCCCTAAAGTAGTGAAGTACGCGTTATACCCCGTTACTCTCACCAAAAGGTTGGAATACTCGACTGGTTTTCTCTGGGCTTCCTTTAGGGTTTCTGGGTCTATCACGTTTATCTGAAGTGCTGTTCCTCCAACTTCGCCATAAGCCTTGATGTAGAAAGCGAATTTTTCTATCTTTTCCTCCCCCTTAAGAAGCGAGGGATTGAAAGAAATAGTATGAGAATCCCCACTTGGAGCGGTCTCCAGCCCGAGCTTTCCGACCGATTTGGCAACAGCGGTGGGTCCATTTCTATCTGTGCCGTTCACGGGACAGACCCCATTGGAAAGGAATGTGCCTCTGTGTCTGCCATCGGGAGTTGCTGAAGTAAAGGGGGCATACGCAACCCAATAATTCCAGGAGAGATACCCACCGCGATACCTCCTCCCAGTGGGGGTTTGGTGCTTGAAGGCTTCCTGTGTCCAAAACCTGGAGAGGTATCTCGCTACTTCGTCGGCATAATCATCATCGTTTCCGTATTTTGGGGCTTTGTTTAACAAGAGGCGACGTAGTTTTTCGTTCCCCTCGAAATTTTCCCTTATGGCACGGGTAAGCTCAGCCATGGATACAGTTTTATCCTCATAGACAAGCTTCTTTATCGCGGCAAGAGAATCGGCAGCGGTGGCAAAAGCAACCCCTTCCATGGTCACGTAATTGTGCTCGGGTCCAGCATTTGTCACATCCCTACCCGACTCCGCACATCCCCTCACCAGAGCGGAAAGATAAGGGGTGGGCTCATACTTGCTCCGCAAACCATCCGAGATGTTATAAAGGCTCACCAGCTTTGAGATAAGTGATTTTAGCTGTTCCTCGAACGCTTCCTTGAAATCATTCCAATCGGCGAAACGCTTTGGGTCGCCAGTGCGTGGTCCAAGCCTCTTCCCGCTTGCGGCATCCTTTCCGTTGAAAAGGGTGAGCTCGACAGCCTTAGCCAGGTTGATGTTTACATCTACGGTTCCCGACCTATCATTTCCCTGGAGGGTGTTTTCGAGACAGCCAACTGGCGCATAATCCCAGACATCCTCCTCAGGTAACCCCTCCCACTTGAGTCCAGCCTCCGACTTTTCGTCGAAGTTCAAGATGAAAGGCGAGCCCTGAGCGGAAGATACCATTCCGGCAAGGCGCAGAATGAGTTTTGGCGGGGTATTCTTGTGTATGCGCACGTTCGGTTTGGGCTCGAGGAGGTTCATCTCCTCTATGACCTCTAACATAAGCCATGTGAGTTCATTCGATACATCTTCACCATTAGGACCATGACCACCCAGAGTTACGAGCTGTCCATAGCCACTGGTTATCCCTCTGGTTCTTCCAACTCGATGCATGAAGTCATACGCATAATTTGGCTTTATCCAGAAGCACTCGAGCAACTCCTTTGCCCATTCTCTCGTGAGCTTTCCCTCCTCCAAATCTTTTTTGTAATAGGGGAACAAATACTGGTCTATCCGACCAAAAGAAAGCCCTGGGCCAGGATAGGACTCCTGGGTCATAACCAGCATGTGCAAAAACCAAAGAGACTGGAGCGCTTCGTGAAATGTTTCAGCGGGTTTGCCAGGGGTCTTTTCGCAGATTCTTGCTATTTCCCCTAACTCCTGCCTACGCCGTTCATCCGTACAGCTAGAGGCAAGCTTTTCTGCTTCTTTCGAATATCGCTTAGAAAATGCTTTTGCTCCTTCGCAAGAAATCACCAACGCCTCGAGAAAATCTAGGTGAGACTTAGAAGCGGCATTTTCTTTCAATCCCTCGAAGTAGGAAATCAGTCCATCAAGCCCAAATCTCAATGCCCTGGGGTAATCTGGAATCAAATGCCCCGGGGTGGCTCCAGCATTTCCCATCCCAGAGGAGTTGAGCTCGCCCATGAGCTTTATCCACTTTTTCGTAAGCTTTCTCCAATGACGGCTCTCTTTCTTGTTCAGCGATCGGGAAAGTACAGCATTGAAATGCCCGCCCACGATGAGCTCTCCATCCAAAATCCTCACGGGAATATAGGTTGAAACGACTTCCCGAAAGAAGATAGCGGCACGCAGAATGAGTGGTTTGTCCCAGAAATCGCCTGGAAGTTCTACCGTCTTTGCCGCGAGTGGAAGCGTTTCCAAAAAGGCAGGCTGGAATTGGAACAATTCCGGTACGACTCCCCATTCGCTGGGAGACCATACGGTATCCCAACCCTTCCCATTCGAAAAGGGAATCAGCTCGTTTCGAAAATACTTGCGGCTCTCGATGTCTGCGTACTCCTCGCGGAGCCTCGAGACTCTTTCCGAAAGCTTCTGGGAAGGTCCCCAGATTTCCCTAGCAGCTTGACTACTCTCATTCATCCTTCGACACCACCACTTGCGAACGTGCCAACACTCAACTTTGTTCGAGGTTCTTCTCAACCCAAGAGAGCATCGAATCGAGGCGCTCGATAACCTCCAGCGCTTCCTCCTTTTTTATGATAAGGGGAGGAAGTATCTGGCTTATCGACGTGTCATTGTTAGCGTAAATCGTAAGGATACCGTTCTGGAACCCAGCAAGCGTCAGCATCGGTCCGCACCACTCGGTTGCCATTTTCAAGCCAATCATAAGCCCTTTTTGTCGAACCTCCACGAGGAGTTCGGGATATTTAGCCTTCAACTCCAAGAGCCCTTTTTCAAAAAGGCTAGCCATGCTTCTCACATGCTCTAGAAATTCAGGACGCTCGAGTATTTCCACCACCTTGAGAGCAACACGACAGCCAACCTCTGACCCTCCAAAAGTAGATATATGAATGAAGGGATTTTCATGGAAAAAGCCATCTAGCTCATCGCTATAAACCACGGCTGACATGGGATAAATTCCTCCAGAGAGCCCTTTCCCGGTAACAATCATGTCTGGAACGACCCCGTAGGTGTCGATTGCCCAATATGCCCCGCATCTCCCAAGCCCGGTTTGCACCTCGTCGCAAATCATCACCGCGCCTTTTTCCTTTGTAATCCTACGTACCTCCTTAAAATAGTCTTCTGGAGGAATAGCCATCCCTAAAGTGGCGGGAATGGTTTCGAAAAGAACCGCCGCCGTGTTTTCATTCACAGCCTGTTCCAATTGTGAAACATCCCCAAATTTAACTTTCTTATATCCGGGGACCAACGGCTCGAAGGGTTTGGAATACAGTTCGTCTCCCGCTGGAAGAGCAAAGCCAGTGTGCCCATGAAATCCGCCGATGGCGGAGACTATCTCCGCCCTTTTCGTGTAACCCCTTGCAAGCTTGATAGCAATGTCTATTGCCTCACCTCCACCAGCAGCGAAAACAACGCGGTTTACATCCCCTGGACAAATGCCCGCCAGCCTTTCACCAAGTATTGCTTTTTGCTCGCTCATGAAGTGATGGTTACCGATATCAAGCTCGCCAAGTGCCTCTTTCAGAGTATCGACTATTTCTGGATTGCGGTGTCCGAGGTTGAACACGCCCCCGTTGCAGTGACAATTGATAAGTTTCATCTTCTCATCCATGTCATATATGTATATTCCCTCTCTCCTACCAGGGATGAAATCCAACCCTGCCTTGGTAAAAAAATCCGCCTTCCCGCTCGAGACATATCGCCCAAATTTCTCGATTGCTTCCTTTTTACTCAAACTCCCAATCAAACTCATCTCTCCTCCTAAAAATCCTCAAAAGCCACATAGGGGCATCGAAATGCATCCCTCGCATCACACCGTTTTCTTAAACTGCCAATGGCGTTTTACCCTGGGCGGAAGTACATATGGATAATCTTTTCTTAGCACTTTGGTTCGAAAGAATCTATCCAGCTTTCTCAAGTCGAGGTACACACTCCATACAGCAGCGTCTTTTCTGTAAAAACTATCCACCTCCTTTTGGGAAATCGGAAACACTCCCAATGTTTTCCCCTCTTGTGAAAAGAAATCATTTGCGACCTCGACAAGTTCTCCCACTAGCTCTGACATGCCTTCCTTGTGAAAATTGGCAATCATGTCCACGACAAGTCCCCTCAAATCATAGTAATGCCCAACCACATCCTCCAGCACCAGATTGCCAAGAAGTCGCGCAAGAAGCGGAGGAGAATTTCTCAGGAACAATTCCGTGTTGAGTTGCTCAACACCGTCAATTCTGTAAAGGGGTGTAGAGGTGTCGAAGTATTTCAACTGAATATCATCGCCAAGCCCGGGATTCTGCTGGTCGAAACCCATAATCGACCAGTTAGAGACTTGTCCATCTATCGCAATCTGAACATCCGGATTTCTCTGGTTAAATTCCCAGACTTTCATGAACTCCCCAAGGACTGCGCGCACGAGTTTGGCTATTTCTTCCTTGGCGAGAACATGGATAGCTCTGTGCCCAATGGAAAGTGGGTCCAGTTTCTCTTGGATGATGTAGAATACCGGTCTCCCAGCGCTAGAAACAAAACCTACTCCCCAGTAACGGGGAAGCTTCAAGCCAGCTTGCAAAAGCAGGTCGCAATAGGTTTCATAAACCGCCTCATACCTGCGTAGTTCGAATTCGCTTACAAACATTGGCATCCGCTTGAAAGCAAAATCTTTGACTTCTTCCTTTTGAATCTCCAAGACGGTCCCTATTTCCCCATAGCCAAGAATTTTAGCTGGTATCCCGCTCCTCTCTGGGTGTTTGGGGTCTAAAGAATCCTCGAACCTCTTTATTAGTTCGATTTTCACAGGGAGATCCGCGACATAGCTTTTCTCATCACCCATTCTCACCACTCGCAAATCCTCTTTATTTCCAAACGAATGGTGTAAGCTTACCTCATTGTGCATTGATTTTTCCAAAGATAAAAGCTCTCAAGAAGGCAAATGGAAGGTAAAAAAACTGAAAGTGGCCGAGCTGGATAACTTTTTCGCCTTTGAAAAATGTGACTCTTGTGGGGAATGCCTCCTCCGGTGTCCCGAGTTCGGGAGCAATCTTCCAGGTGCAAAGAAAGCTTTTCAAGATCTCCTGGATGGGTGGGAATCATCGGAAATCCTCTCGAGATGCAATTCCTGCATGAGCTGCAATGTTTCCTGCGACAAAGGGGCTAATCCATATGGTTTGATACTCTACCGCTGGCATCAAAGAAACGCCTCAAAGGGTTATCCCTTAAGAGCATCTCTGGTAATGCCCCTAGAACCGGAAAACGTATGGCAGAGGGTACTAAGGAAACTACCACCCGATGAATGGGCAACATTGGAGGAGTGGAAAAATATCGAGAGAGCATCCATCAGGAACATAGCACTTTTTGCGGGTTGCAATCTGCAGATATTTCCTTATCTCGCGCATCCTTCAATTGTCGGCGATATCCCTATTTTTGGGAGACCTGATTTGTGCTGTGGAGAGGTCTATTATCGCGTTGGAGCGCTAGGAAGGGTAGAAAAAATTGCCCAGAGGCTCGTGGAAATATACTCAGAGTTTCCTATAAAGCAACTCGTATTCTACTGCCAGGCTGGCTATAACATGCTCAAAAATATCCTCCCGACATATTTCGGAGCTTCTTTCCCATTTCGAATTACATACCTGGGGGATGAGCTATATCAAAAGGTCATGTCCGGAGAGCTGGATGTAAAGGACAAGCTCGCTGGGCTCAAGGTAACCCTTCATGACCCGTGCCATTCAAAGGTCCTGGGAAGAAATTTCCAAAGCAAACCGAGAGAGATCCTCGAGCATATGGGGTGCCGTGTCATCGAGATGGAACACAACCGCTCTTACGCGCGTTGCTGTGGCCTTGGAAATGGAGCAGCACGCTTCAATCCCATTGATATAACCCTCGGCTGCGCAAAACGGCTTTTAGAAGCCAAGAAAACGGGGGCAGACAGGCTCATCACTTATTGCAACACATGCTTTTTGCTCTTTTCCATTGGAAGCGAGCTCACTCCATTTGGAGTCGAGCCATATCACCTGAATGAACTAATCCTCGAGGCTCTTGGAGAAAAATACGAACGCAGAAACCTCGCCAGGGGGCGCTTGATGCTAAAAGAACTCGCCCTTGGCGGTTTCCCTACGGTCTTGTCTCCCAAACGCTTTCAGCTGGACGATTTCCACTCCCCAGCGCAGCAATAAACGGAGGCTACATTCTCCACCTGTTGTACTCGCAAATGCCAACAACATTGGGAACTTGGATGTGGTCCCCATCAACTCCTGGAATCCTGCCCTCGAATTTTCCGTAGAGCTGATGAAACTCAGACGCGACCACGCCCAAATTTAACTTTTTTGCGTGCTCCCCCATCGGGCTGAAGGTAAGATCTAGTTCGCCATCAGTAGAGCGAATCTTCCAGGTCGAGAACAGGTTTTCAGGGTCGATTTCGAACCTGACAGCAGGCATCAGTCCTATCTTTCCGTCGACCCACACACAATTCTCGTTGAATTCTTCATCATTTCGTATCAAGTTCTCGCAAGCGTTCATGGCAATGAGTTTGCCACTGTCATCGTAAAAGCCGAAGGTAGCCCAGTTCCAAAAAGTGTGGTAAGGATAATAGCCCTTGTGAACATCAATTAGGCAGACTGTTTTATCTGCTTCTAGTATTATGTCATCCATTCCGGGAATACTTACCCTGCCCTCACAAGGGCAAGCCGCTTTGTGGGTATATAAAGGTCTGTTTTCGCCAAGTGGACTTACTAGCACCAGGGGCTGAATCTTCTTTAAATCTTCCTGCACCAGAAACTCAGCGGATACATATCCCCTTTCTCTTGGCGACAAAACCCGAGCCGTCAGGCGATGAAAACCTTTCGAAAGGCGATTATCAAACTCCATGAAATAACCAGGATGGCTGAAGTAACACTCCCCATGAAATAACTCCCTCGACAAGACTCGGTATGCAAAGAGGGGGTTGCGGCTGAAATCAAAAAGCTTTCCCCTAGAAAGATCAATTCCGTAAAAAAAGGACATCGAGGAAAACTTAGCATCGAATATAATCATCCCGAAATAATACTTTTCCCCAATGATTCCAAAATGCTGCCACTCCTTCAACCGAAAGTTCTTCAGCCTCCACGGAAGCTTCAAGTCAAAAACCTTGAGGTCGGTGTCCAATATGTTCAACTCGTTAAACGGATGGGTCATGACTCCAAATTGGGTTACCCTTCCATCTTCCACTAATCTATCGGGCGTAGCCTTCAATGTACGGTTCACCTGCAATTTGAAACCCTCCTTTCATCCAGAACGGCAAAGCCATAAGGCTTGAAAAAAGAAAAGGGAAACCTAGAACGCCGACGCACTAGCGAGTAAGAGCCCTGCGCGCGGCGTTTCTTATCAACAAACTTTCACACTTGAGAAGTTTTTTCAATGCCTTTTCCACTTCTTCTCCGCCTATCTTCCCAAGCGCCTCAGCCGCGACAGCGCGGATTTCCTCGGGAGAATCCCGATATGGTTTTTCCCCCAAGGCAATCCGAGCGAGGATAGGAACAGCTTCCCTCACGCCAAGCTTTCCAAGCGAGTAACATGCTGCCATCATTACTCCCTTTTCCTCGGGAAGCTCGCCCTTCTTCTTCGGTGAAATTATCTCCATGAGCCTCTTAACCGCAAAGTAATCCCTAAAATTACCGAGCTCGCGAACCGCCACGGCTTTCAATTTTGGATCCAGCCCCCCGCTTTCGGCCAATAAGCTCTGAAGCGCTTGTTTCCCCCCCAGATTTCCAAGCGCCTCTATGACGGCTTCACGAATATCAGGGTCTTCTTCCACAAGAAGAGGATTCAGAACCGAGACAGATGTCTCGTCGCCAACCATGCCCAGGAGCTTAACCAGGTTTACGGTCTGATAGGGCTCGAGCTCCTGAGCCATAGCTCTAGCAATTTGGGGAACCGGATCGGATTTCATTTCCTTGAGTGACGCGGCGACGGAATCGAGGGTTTCCTCATCGGTAGCGTTTGTTGCCGTCTCGATAAGAGCAGGAATCCCTTTGTCTTCCATCTCTAGAAGAACGCGCGCGACAGCCTTTTGCGCTTCCTCATCGCCAGCCGAAAAAACAGCTTGAACCACCTTTCCCGCATCGGATGACATAAGTTTGCTCACCAAGCTAGGGGAGACGCCCAAGGCATCTGCCGAGGGGCCGCTTAATTCCTCGACTTTTTCTGAAAGTGTTTCCAAGGTTCTTTCGGCAGTTTTGGTCTCATCCATAACTTGTGAAACTTCATCTATAAAATCCGCTATGGTGGCTTCCTTGCCAATTTCTCGCATTCGTTGAAAAAAAGACCAGATTTGCTCAGCGGCAACCTGCTTGGATTCAGGCCCCTGGACGCGAAATCTACCCATAACTTTTTCCATCACCTTTGAGCCGAGCTCGTCATTTCCATTCTCGAACAGTCGCCTTACGGCGCCAACGAGCGCGGGGCCCGAGAAGTTGTCACACACATCCATGCTGGCACCGGATGCAAGCTTTTTAGCAAGTTCCCCACCCGATATTTCTGCCTCTCTCTCGGGGGTCTCTCCGACGATTGCAAGAGCTTCCCCAAAGCCAGAGACCTCTCCCCCAGACCCACCTTGAGCTCCGGAAGCAGCTTCCTCTATGAGTGACTGCAAAGCTAACATTCTCTTTGTTGGCCAGTCTCCGCCTCCCCTGGTTTCCTTTATTCCTTTGTATTCACCAACGAGAGATTCCATGAGCCCAGAAAGTTTCTCGTCGCTCATGGCGGGCAAAAGCAATTTTGCAAGCCTATCTCCCATTTCCACATCGCCAGACTTAAGAAGTATCTCGGAAAGCTCAGGGGTCTCCATCTGGGAGGCAATTTTTCCAATCTCCCGGTTCAGTTTCGCTGCAAGCAGGGGGTCTTCCACGTTCTCGATGAGCTCGGAAACGCGTTCCAAAATCGCCCTCGTCTCCTCCACCCGGTATGGGAGCACTTCCACACCTGAATCCCACCCCTTGGCAGAAACAACAGACTGCAACATGGAAGCCATTTTTTCGGGGTCGGATGTAAGATCTTTGATAGTTTCCTCTCCTACTTCCCCCAAGGAAATCTCCCCCGCGAGAAATCTGGTAAATACCTCATCCTTTAGAGCTTTGAGGCTAACATCCTCTTCGCGCTCGACTGCCGCGGCTGCCGAGACTACCTTTTCCCTCTTGGAAATTGCCACATATATTTGCTCGTCCACCTCAACATGCTTTATGTCCTTCTCCTCAAAAAGGCTATCCAGGCCTGTGCTCTCCTCGGCCCCAAGGGTAGGTGCCTTGGTTCCCAGTATCGCCAGGAATTCCCTGAGCTCTCCCTCCTCCAACCCGCTCCAGAAAGTAACGCTGGAAATTTTTCTATTCTTCATGAGCTCCTGGAACTTTTTTGTGATTCCTTTCTTCTGAATGAAATCATCAGCCACCTCTCCATTTATCACCAGCTTGTCCTCCATGAAACTCAAATCCAGGGCTCCACCCTCTGGTATCATGGACATGAGGGACTGATAGACGTTTTCGACCGCTCTTTTAACGGTCGGGCTCTCGGGAGGGTAAAGTAAAACGGTTCGGCAACCCGTATAGAGATACTGGATTAGGTCGAGCACATCGGAAGAAATTTCCTCAAGTAATTTTCGCGAAATCTCCTCATCCGCCAACTAGGTCACCTCGCAAAATCTTCAAGCCTAGGCTCTGCCACAAAAGCCAAAAATAAGCTATATCTTGGAATTATTATACCTCACACAACCACTCCTCTGCCAAGTAAACAAACAACCTGTGTCAACGTGAGTGAGACAACTGCCACCCAGTAGTTTAGTGTCCAATTGAGGGTGGGTTCGAATCCCACGGAAAGTGGGGAAAAAGAAAATGGTGGAGCTGGCGGAGTACGAACCGTCGCTCGCGGGAAACCGATGAACACTTATCTTTGGGCAGATGCACTACGCCCGCTCGCTCTTCCAGGGGGGACTCGCGTCCCCCCTAGGACGGTCGCTTACGCGACCTCTACCCCCCTAAGTTAGATTGCTGGGGGGAATACTCCCCCCGCAAGAAAAACAAGCCCCCCTGGGTTCGAATCCCACGGAAAGTGGGGAAAAAGAAAATGGTGGAGCTGGCGGAGTACGAACCGTCGCTCGCGGGAAACCGATGAACACTTATCTTTGGGCAGATGCACTACGCCCGCTCGCTCTTCC
>JAQURN010000002.1 GCA_028715585.1 Actinomycetota bacterium
TGTTTCCAGGATGCTTTCTTCATTTGTGGTAGGAGCGTTTTTCGGATGGCTGGCGTTCAGATTTGGAGGGAAGACACTGGAGGATCTCCTTTGCAAAATCAGGATATTTCAGTCACACATGGGACGCTTGGTCTCTAAGCTGATTTCCTCAGGTCTCACCAGTGGGAGCAAGGCGGGGGCAAAGCATGGTTTGAACGTTAGCTTCGAGAGGTTATTTGAAGAGAAAGAGCCAGGAGGTAAAACAGGTGAAAGAGAAACCGAATTTTGGAAGTATTGAGGAAGACAAAGATTCCGAGTGCGGTACACCAAACTCGTCCACCGAAGAGAGATCTGGGAAAAGCCCGAAGCAGGAAACAAGAGAAATCTTGATAATGGTTTCTCTTGCGCTCCCCGGAGCCCTCATGATAATCGGTGCTCTGAAGTGGTTCGAGATAGCTGGAAGCCCTCACTTTTGGGGTTTTCTCCTCCTTGCGGTGGGGGCGATTTTGCTGGGAGCGGGCGGCTATTATTATTACATCACAGACTATGCCGAGAGCGAAGAGGCTCATCCTCTTTTGAGTTTCCTTGCTATTACGTTTATTTCCATAATTGTCGCTTTTCTGGGGAGCTGGCTAATCTCCGGGCACTAGTGCATCAGCACTCGCCGGTTTCCCCATGGTCCACCTTATTGCTCCCTTACCGCAGGCGTCTCTGCATTCGAGGCACCTGATACATTCGAGCGAGTTTGGTTTGGCTACTACGTCTATTTCGAAAGGACACACCCTCTGGCACTTGCCGCACATGTTGCATTTGTCGAGGTCAACTTCAATTCTGAAAAGGCTTATGGGGTTGAAGAACGAAAGCAGCGCTCCCAGGGCGCAGGCTGACCGACAGAAAGGTCTTCTCGTGAAAACCATGAGCGCAAGGAAGGCTACCAAGATGAACATTTTGAGCCAGAAGAACCATCCGGACGGAGGAAGAGAAATAGGGGGCGGCACGAGCTTTAATGGAATAGCTCCCTCTAGCATACCAACCGGGCATAGCCTCGAATACCAGTGGATGCCTGTCAGGTAGGGAAGGAGCATGGCGAGAAGAAAAAGCCCCACATACTTCCCGTATTTAGTCCAGGCAGGAAGCCTGAACTTGGGCGAGGGAATTTTGAAAACAAGATCCTGCAGGAGGCCAAAAGGGCAAATCCAGCCGCAAGTTAAGCGTCCGAGTGTAATACCAATAAAGCCAAGAAATCCGGCGACATAGAGAAATACCCCCCACGGAGACCTCCAGGAGCCCCTCATCGCCTCTCCTGCTATTTTCCGCGCTCCCGCGCCGGAGTTTGCCTTTGAAACTGGCGAATTTATGGCAAGTGAGTGCTGGAGGCTCCCAATGGGGCAAGAGAAAAGCGCGAGTGGACAGGAGTAGCAATTCATGCCAGGGAAACATAGCCCCTTGAGGTGTCCCTGGTAAATCTTCCTTTCGAAGAAGTATGAGAACCAGGGGTTGGCGAGGACCGCGGCGGTGATTTGAGTAGCGCGCCTTTTCCACATTGCTAAAAGAGCCCTATGCAGTCGAGGCAGATGATAATGGCATTTCTCATTACTCCACTGAATCCCCCTAGGGAAATACCCAAAGCCATGATGGCAAGCGTGAGAAAGATGAAAGCATAAAGTGATTTTCTCTTCCCTGAAATTTGCTTCATATCTTCAGGTTCCTCTAATTCCCTTGCCAGGTCTGGATAAAGATTCAAGGAGATTGCTCTTCAGCTGGCGGCAGGGTTTGGGTGGACGAAGAAGGCTCCTGAGAGGGTACTTGGGGGGTCGTCTCCACCGAGGTTTCACTTTTGCCTTTTTCCGAAGGTATCAAGCCGGAGATTGCTGCCATGAAGCGGTCCTCGGGAGGTTTGCCCATGAAGGTCTGTTTTATTTCGCCCTTGGTGTTCAGGATTACATAAGAGGGGTCCATGGAGACGTAATATTTTTCCAGCGTCTTTTTGTTTTTGGGGTCCTTGAAATCGAAGTGCTTGAAAATTACCTTGTCGCCATATTCCTTCTTCGCTTTTTTAAGGACTGGCTCGAACTCCTTTGCCGATTTAGATTCCTTGGAATAAAAACTAATGACGGTAACTTTTTCCTCTCCACATCCACATGGCAAGAGTGCCATGAATGCCATAAACAGGGCTACGAAAAAACTGCCTTTAGTGATTATCCCTTTCATAGCTTCTCCTCAAACCAGTTTCTATACCTCGACTCTTGTCAAGAAATTGACGTCGCTAAATGCTAGCAAACATCAGCGCGTAAGACCAGAGGGCATTACTCGTGTTTTATTCGATGGTGGCGATTGTATCGCCCGCTCAACCTTGGTAGGATTGCTTTGTCAAATGGGAGCAAAGGCGAGAGAAGCTCTGTGGGGAAAGAGGGGTTTGAGATGTTTGGATATTCAGGCAAAGTTTTGGATGTCGACCTTTCCGCTGGCGATATAGGTACCCGCATGCTCGAGGAGGAGGATTGCCGGCTCTTCCTTGGTGGAGCGGGGTTTGCCGCAAACATCTACCTCGACATGTTTCCCGGGGATGTAGATCCCCTGTCTCCGGAAAATCCTCTAATCCTCATGACTGGCCCGGTCACCGGGTCTGGTGTTTTTGGGGGGAACAGGTTTGCCGTTGCTGCTCGATCCCCCCTCACCGGATACTGGGGCGAAGCCTCGTGCGGAGGTTATTTTGGGGTGGAGCTCAAAACCGCGGGTTACGATGGGATTATCTTTCGCGGAGCTTCCCCCAGACCAGTATATCTATGGATACATGGGGACAAAGTAGAGCTGAGGGATGCCAGCGACCTTTGGGGCATGGACACTTACGAGACCACCGATTTTTTGAAGGAGAGAGGGAAGTCCGAATCAGGGCGAATTCCACGTGTGATAGCTATCGGTATAGCTGGGGAGCTGGGAGTCAAGTTTGCGAGCATTATCCACGACAAAGGTCACGTGGCGGGAAGAACGGGGATGGGTGCCGTGATGGGCTCAAAAAATCTGAAGGCGGTGTCGGTTGCCGGGGTGGGGAATAAAGTCGAAATCGCGGATCCGCAGACGCTTAAATCGTGGCGGGAAAAGGTAAGAGAAATCTATTCGGAGTCGATAATCACCGACTCGTTGAAGGCTTTCGGCACCAACTCGAGTCTCGAGATTGGTTCGATGCTTGGGGACGTCCCATTTAGAAACTGGCAGGTCGGTTCCTGGGATGAAGGCGTGGAGAAGCTGAGCGGTCCCACCTATTCGGATGAGATCCTCGTGAAGACACATGCCTGCTGGGGGTGTCCTGTTGGATGCAAGCGGATAGTTCGCGTTGAGGAGCCCTATGTGGTTCCCGAGGGCGCTGGTCCAGAGTACGAGACGGTGTGCATGTTTGGGACAAACCTCTTAAATGATGACCTACGAAGTGTCGCGAAGGCAAACGAAATGTGTAATAGGTATGGGATGGATACCATAACGATGGGGGAGACGATTGCGCTGGTGACGGAATGCCAGGAAAAGGGGCTCTTTTCTCCCCAAGATTGTGATGGTATTTCTATTGCCTGGGGGGACCCGAACAACATGCTCCGTTTGATTGATTCAACCGCGAGGAGAGAGGGTTTTGGCGCGCGTATGGCAGAAGGGACCAGGAAGCTTGCGCGCTCGATAGGGGTGGAGGCTTCAGGGATGGCGATTGAGGTTCGAGGGCTCGAGCTTCCCGCCCACGACCCCCGGGGTTTCCATGGTTTCGCAATGGCTTACGCAACCTCGGTGCGGGGGGCGTGCCATTGTGCCAGCATGAACTTGTATATAGAACAGGGTAGCGCCGCCCCGCTGCCCAAAATTGGCTTGGAAGGCCCATTTGAGGAACAGTCGAGTGAGGGGAAGGCTTTTCTCACCGCGAGGGCCCAGGAACTTGGGCAAATGTATAACTCTGCTATTATCTGCATCCTCGCCGCGGTTCCATGGGACGAAGACCTAATTCTTGGGGCTGTGAACTCGGTTACCGGCTTTGGCTATGATCTCGATGATCTTATGAGGGTTGGTGAGCGTGCCTGGTACCTGAAACGGGGTTTGCAATTTCTGTTTGGATCCACGGCCCAAGAGGACCAGGTTCCTCCCAGGATACTCGAACCAGTGGAAGAAGGGCCCCATGCTGGGTCTGTTCCCGATTTTGAGCTGATGAAGAGGGAATTCTACGAGCTTCGTGAACTTGGAGAAGATGGGCTACCAACGAGGGAAAAACTGGACAAACTTGGCCTTTCTTATCTGGCGGGAAAACTAGATACTCCTTTCCATAAATAGAGTGCCGTATTGAGGGCGTTGAAGACGCCCCTTGTAGCGGGAGGGTTTCATGAGCAGGGAATTATTCTCCAAAGAGTGGGATAGAATGTCCTTCCGGGAGCAGAAGGACTACCAAGACAGAAAGCTTTCCTACTTCATCAGAACAAAACTTTACCCATATAGCCCCTTTTATAGGAAGATGTTCGACGAACATGGCATCAAGCCCGCTGACATTCGTGGAGTCGATGACCTGAGGAGGCTTCCCTTTACTTCCAAGGAAGACATCGCCCCCACCGCCTCTAACCCTAGGGCTTATGAAGATTTTATCCTCCAGCCTACGTTCGAGCTCATGAGGAAATTCATGCCGCGCCTTCGATATTATCGCTTGAGGATGGATAGGACGTTCAAAGGGGAGGAATTTGTAAAGAATTTTCTTTGGAGGGAATTCGGTCCAAACCACATCCAGTTTACCCCCGGAGGAACTGGTATGCCCACTCCTGTTGTTTATAGCAGAAATGATATTGCGAGGATGACTGAAGCGGGGAGGCGAATCCTTGAGCTGGCAGGATTTGGGTCTCGTGCCGGTTACCTGGAGACAAGGGTTGTCAACGCCATGCCATTTGCTCCTCACATTGGTTTTTGGATGGTGACAAAGGCTCTCGATGAGTGTGGGCTTCTTTCCCTACATACTGGCGGAGGGAGAATTCTGGGTACCCATAGGACGATATCCGCTGTTCAGAGTATGGGAGCTACGGCCATAGTGGGAATACCAACCTACATATACCACCTATTGAGGATTGCCGCGAGCCAGGGAAGCGATTTTTCTTCGGTTAAATCTTTGGTGCTCGCTGGGGAAAGATTAGCTCAGCCATTGAGGGATAGAATGAAAGAGTTGCTGGCTGAGATGGGAGCTAGCGAGTGCGAGATTTTCGGAGTTTATGGCTTCACAGAGGCAAGGAAAAGCTATTCCGAATGCCTAGGAGGTTCGCAAACTGGGTATCACCTCTTCCCGGATTTCGACTACATCGAGGTCATTGACCCAGAGACGGGGGAGCGGGTATCTGAGGGAGAGAACGGAGAGATAGTTTATACCTGCCTGGAAGGTGAGGGCACGTGCCTTCTCCGTTTCCGCACCGGCGATTATGTTAAGGGTGGGATACACTACGAACCTTGCCCTTCCTGTGGGCGGATTGTGCCACGTCTTTGTCCAGACATATCCCGAATAAAGCCGGAGAGAGGGTTTTCACTAATGAAACTCAAAGGTACACTGGTTGACCTCGAGGGTTTTGCCAACGTTCTCGAGGGTAACCCCGCGGTAGAGGAATGGCAGGTCGAACTGAACAAAGCTGGAGCCGATCCTTTTGATGTTGACGAGGTAAATATCTACATCGCGCTTTGCGAGGGCGCGAACGAGGAACCGGTGAAGAGCGAGATTGCTGAAGCGGTTTACTCCCTCATGGAGATAAGCCCTAACAGGATTGAAGTACAAAGCCGAGAGGAACTGCTCGAGCGCCTGAGCAGCGAGGGTGGAAAAGAGCTCCACGTAGTGGACAAGAGGGTTATTCTGTAGCCGCGGGAGGTTTTAGGCGTGCGAGAGAAATTCGGTTGTTCTTGCCCCACGCTTTTTTGATGAGGATTTTATGCATTTCGCTTCACGGTGATGGCTTTTGGTTTTATACTAAATGCAAAGGGCAAAAACGCTCGAGGTGACCTTCTTGGAAGAAAAAACTGAGAAAAAACGCAAGTCCATAACAAGGATGCTCCTTGAGGAAGGGCTCGTAACGAAAGAGCAATTGCTCGAGGCTATGGAGAGAAGAAAGAAAACCGGGAAATCCATTTCGCGCATCCTTATTGACATGGGCTTGATATCCGAGACGAAGCTCACACAACTGCTGGCTGAACAGCTCGGGGTCGATTTTGTAGACCTTTCCTCTTACCGAGTTGACGCTATTGCCGTGGCGCTTCTTGACCCCAAAATTGCCTGGCGATATCTTGCTGTCCCAATAGGCTTTGATGGTGACACGCTGATAGTAGCGATGGCTGATCCCACGAACATATTTGCGCTCGACGATGTAAAGATGGCCACCGGCTACCCCATACGACCCGTTGCTGCGACTAAGCCTGACATCGAGGTTACCATCCGCCGCTATCATCCGGAAGTGGCGGGGAGTGACAGGGCTGAAATCATTGAAAGAGCCGAAGCGGGGGAGGGTAGCGAGGAAGAACTCGCGGAGGTACTGGGTATAGCTGTAGAAGACGCTCCAATGGTGAGGTTCATCAACTCTGTGATTGGGGAAGCGGTTGGAATGGGCGCAAGTGATATCCACTTCGACCCACAAGAGAAAGAAATCGTGGTGAGATATAGAGTGGATGGCGTGCTTCACGATATGAAGAGCTTACCCATAAGGACACTACCTGCTCTCACTTCACGCGTGAAAATCATGTCAGACTTAAATATCGCGGAAAAAAGAATACCCCAGGATGGGCATTACGAAAGAGTTGTTGGCGAGAAGCAAATAGACTTCAGAGTCGCGGTTCTCCCTACCGTCTTTGGAGAGAAAATCGTCTTGAGAATACTCGACAAGTCCAGCATACTGCTTCAGCTCTCCGACCTTGGCTATGACGGTGAGACGCTTGAAAAGTACGAGGCGTCATTTAGGAAGCCAAATGGGGCGATACTAGTTACCGGACCTACTGGAAGCGGCAAGTCCACTACTCTTTATGCCACCCTGAATGCCATCAATGACGAGACAAAGAACATCACTACCGTCGAAGACCCAGTGGAGTACAGACTTCCCGGTATAAACCAAATGCAGGTAAACCCCAAAGCCGGGCTTCAGTTTTCGAACGCCCTGAGGTCTATTCTTAGAACATCGCCTGACGTAATAATGGTAGGTGAGATTCGAGATCTCGATACCGCTCAGATAGCGATAGAGTCCGCTTTGACCGGGCACTTGGTTTTCAGCACCCTTCATACAAATGATGCGCCTGGGGCTATCCCAAGACTTACAGAGATGGGTATAGAACCGTTTCTTACCGCTTCCGGCATAAATTGTGTTCTTGCCCAGAGGCTCGCGAGAAGGCTATGTGATTGCAAGGAGCCATACGAACCAAGTGTAGAACTGCTGGAACGGTTGGGGTTTCCAAGGGAGGACGGAGAGGAGGTCGTGCTCTATAAGCCGAAGGAGGGGGGCTGTGGCCGCTGCAGTGGGACGGGCTACAAGGGAAGAATTGCCCTAGTGGAGATAATGCTCGTGAGTCCAGCGATAGAGAAACTCACCATCGAGGAAGCATCCACTGCCGAGATAAAGAACCAAGCGGTAGAAGAAGGTATGAAAACGATGAGGCAGGATGGCTGGAGGAAGGCGAGTGCTGGTGTTACCTCTATCGAGGAAGTCCTGCGAGTTGTGGTCTAGCGCGCTGTTCCAGTCTCGAGCTTAATTTTTGTATCCACCGTCGCGATTTTTACAATATCCGCCTACATGCGGATATGTCTCTCCGCGAGCGAAGTGGCGAAATCTTCACCACGTCTCCGGTATGTGGAGCATGAACATAGTTACCATTTCCAATGTAGATGCCTACGTGACTGTTTCCCCTGAAGAACACGAGGTCGCCGGGAATTAGGTTCTCCGCTGAGACCGCCATTCCCGCGTGCGCCTGCATTCTCGCTACTCTGGGGAGGCGGATTCCAACTTGAGCGTAAACATAATAAACCAGCCCGCTGCAGTCGAACCTGTTGGGGCCCGTTGCTCCCCAGGAGTAAGGTTTTCCAAGGTGTTTGAGCGCAAGCGAGACGACAATCGTGGAGGATTCTTTGGAATTCCTTCCTGGGATATAGCTCTCCTCAGCATACATACCACTTGCCATCAGGGCTTCGATATCGATTTCTGCCGCCGCGTCGGCGCTTATCTTCGAACTTCCAACTCCGAACTTATCCAGGATGAGATACTCTGGTTTGATGTAGGCTTTCACGCTTACCCTCTCGCCGCTTTTAGAGATATCAATTTTGTCTAGGTGGGCTTGGTTGAGGGAAGCGATGGATTTTGCGGCTTTCTGGGGGGTTTCACCGGTTGAAAAGAGAGGAAATGATTCTTGTACTGCCGCTATCGAGGCGGCATCCGCGGCGTTTTGCGCATGGGAGCGGCCTACCAGGAATATTCCAACATCGGCTAGAAAAAGGCAAAACACCAGCGCAAGGAAGAGGCACGAGGTCATAACCACGGTAGCGCTTCCGCCCTCACCTCTCGAGAGATTTCTGAGAAGCTTCAACTTAGTTTCCCCTCTCTAGTGCCATGAGGGTCGAACCCTTGAACGTGGGCTGGGGCAGGAATTTGTCTATACCTGGGATTAAAAATGCAGGCTTGCATGATACTGTTACTCTTATTGGGCTCCCTTTCGAGCGACCCTCCGGAAAGTCTACCTCGATGCTGGGTTCGTTCCCGGCGAGGGGCTCCGCGGCACGCAGCGCAGCTCTGCGGGCTTCCTGGGGATTGTTGGTTTCCGCTCCTCGTCGTGCCCCTTCCCTGCTCGAGGCGGTGACGATTAGGTACGAGTTCAAAGCGAGGGCAACCTGACAGATGGCGAGCGCGATGACGAGGAGTACCGGAAGGAGAAGCACGAGTTCGACGGTTGCCTGTGCCGTGGAGCGATGGGAAACGCTTTTCATGAAGGGGTGCGTTTGGAACTTTCTACAATAGAGTTTAGACGGCGCATGCTTCTGGATTACTGTTTTTTCGCTCAAAATCTCTCAATCCTTTTCATCTGAAAGTTCGAAAGCTTGCGACTGTCAACAAGCCGGCAGAGAGCGGCAGCGCGTAAGGAAGGAATATACTTCCTCGGCAGGCCTCGGGGTTTGAATTTTCAGTCTTGCGTGATTCTGGCAACTCGACTTCCAATAATCTGCGAAGAGCCAGCTTTTCTGCCATTTCAAAAACTCTTCCGCCTCGTTGGAGAGCTGTTTTTACGGGCACTTTTAAGGTTTCTTTTGGTGAATTGTCTAATCTTTGGGAAGGAGGGCGGTTTTTCAGGATGATGAAGATTGCAGCCAGCCCTCCGAATAGAGCTCCAGCGAGGAAGGAATACCAGAGGGCTGTTGGCCCAATGATAGCACCGGCGGCACAGAGAAACTTCAAATCGCCTCCTCCTACCATCTTGAGGAGAAAAGGGACGATTAGGATGGCTACTCCGAGAAACGCGCCGCCTAAACTCATCAGAATTACCTTTGAGCTTCCCGAAAGAGACGAAAGTAGAAAGCCACTAAGGAGTCCAGCTAAATTCAGGCCATTTGGGATTTTCCCAGTCCTCAAGTCGAAGGCGCTCGCCGAGAGGCAGAATACGGCGAGGAACGCGAAAGAGGCGAGACCCTGCAATTTTCCTCCTTGGTGTTTTCTTTAGAGACCGCTAGAGAGTTTCTGAAAGACCTTGTTGAAGAAATTCTTGATTGTGTCTCCGCCGGAAGCCCATGCTATGAGCGCTCCCGCTACCGCTGCCGCCCCCAGGATTACCAGGGCATATTCTGTGGTTGTTTGTGCTTCTTCTTCCTTCACCAAGCGGGTGAGTTGGTTCATCGAAGACCCCCTTTCTTTGGGAACTCAAGCAATACAAGCATAGCACAAGCAAGGCAAGCAGTAAAGGCCTGAGATAAAAAAGTTTGGAAAGCTCGAGGCACTAGGGAGCGATTTGGTTCAGTGCAACCATTATGGTTGGACCTATAGTGAGAATTATGGATGCTGGTAAAATGAGGAACACTAGTGGCGCGAGCATCTTGAGAGGCGCCTTCGCGGCGGATTGGCGAATTCTGTCTCTTTCTTTTTCTCGGAGGTTGTTCGAGAAGACCATAAGAGCGTGGGAAAGAGGAGTTCCGCGTTTTTGCGCCTCACTAATCGTTCGTAGCAGTGAAGAAAGCTCCCTGAGGTGGCATTCCTCTCTCACGAGCTCAAAAGCTTCTTCGGTGGAAGAGCCGAGTTCCAAATGCCTTACCGCGACGATGAGTAGGGAGCGTAGCGGCTCGGGTGAGCACTCTGTGGCGCCACGAAAAGCGTTGTCCAGGTTTTTGCCCCCTACCACGAGGGTATAGAGCATGTCGGTTGTGTGAGGTAGCTCCGACCTGACGGAATCGAGAAATTTCTTTTTTCCGCTTTCTGCTAGAAATATAGGGAGGAGGTAGCCCAGGGCGGCGAGGGGCGCGGCAAGTAGCAATCCGATTGCGGAGAATCGAAAGATTAGGAGAGCGGCTAGTGGTAGGAGAGTCGTTGCCAATAGACGTATTCCCAAGAGTTTCTCCACGCTGTAGCCTGAAAGGTTTTCTTGCTTGAAGAGGTCAGAGCAAAGGACTTTCCTAGCCCTTTCGGGAATCAGTCGGTAGCTCTTTTTCTGGATGTCCCTAAGTGTGGTATTCACGTTTTCAAGTTTCCTCTTTGCGTGCCGTATTTTCGGTTTATGGACTTGCGAGGTTGAGTATCTTGCGTATCCATGCGAGACCGACCAAGTCGAGGAGGATAGCGCAGAGAAGCATAAGGAATCCTGGCGTCGTTCCAATGAGGACCCGCAGGGTTTCGGGGGAGAAAATCGAGGAGAGGAAAAGAAAAAGAAAAGGAAGCGCGCAAACGAGCGAGCCCGATAGCCTTCCCTCGGTAGTCTGGATTTCAAGTTCACGCCTGGTTGTCATCCTATCCCTCAAGGATTTACCCACCCCTCCCATGACCTCTCTTATATCTGCCCCGGTTTCGTTGGAGGCTAATACCGCTAAGCTTATTAGCTCGAGGTCAGGGTCTTCCCAGGAGTCGGCGAGCGACTTAAAGAATTTTCCTGGGTCATCGTCAAGGGAGACAGTTACTACTGATTCTTCAAGGAGCCTGCTTTCCTCTATACAGAGAAGAAAAGCATCCGCTGGAGGTATGCCGCATTGAAGGTACAATGCGAGATCGGAAGAGAGTTGCTCTAACCCTGCTTTTCTCTTTTTTTGGGATTTCCTGGTAATTGCTCGAAGCAGGAATTTTGGAAAGGCAAATGCCATGACGAGTGTCGGAATGGCGAGAACCACGTTATCAGTGAGAGCAATCGAGGCTGATGGAAGAAAGACGTAGTCCATGAGCACAATAGCTCTGAAGGTTTCCCAGGAAAGGGATGTTTTTGAACTCTTTAAGCTTTGGCGCAAGCTCGACATGTATTTTGTTTTATCCAGGGTCTGATGAAAAGACTTGATGAAATTGCCGCGAGCAGAGCTTTTGAGTTCGGCTTCCCCGAGATACGCATCCAGGCGAGCTTTTGCCCTTTCCCGACGCTTGATTGCGGTTCTTTGAAAGAAGAAGTAAATAGACGAGGCGGTCATTAGGACGATGGCGATCCATCTCATCTATGCCCGCCCCCTCCATTCGAGATTTCATAGACGTTTTCGAGCAGGTAATCTCCGCTTGCCAGGCTCAAAGCGCAAACCTTTTCCACCACCCTCTTCCCGCTGGGGCGCCTCGACATTTGCACGATTAAATCCACCGCGGATCCTATCTGTCGCTTTGCGGCGTCGTGGTCGAGGTTGATGTTTGACATCAGCGCCATCGTCTCCAGTCTTGCCAGCAGGTCGCGTGGGGAATTTGCGTGTACCGTGGAAAGAGACCCCGGGTGACCGGTGTTCATTGCCTGGAGCATATCTAGACATTCTTCCCCCCTGACTTCCCCTACTATTATTCTATCGGGGCGCATGCGGAGGGCGTTACGCACCAGTGCCCTGACCGTGACTTCTCCTTTCCCCTCGATGTTTGGGGGGCGACTTTCCAGAGAAACCACGTGAGGATGGTCGAGGCGAAGCTCAGCGGTGTCTTCAATGGTTATTATTCTCTCATTTGGGGGGACGAGCGCGCAGAGTGTTCCCAGCATGGTTGTCTTTCCGCTTGACGTCCCTCCGGAGACGATTATGTTCGCCCTATCCTCGACAGCCTTCGCAAGGCAGTCTTTGAGTGCCTGGGAAAGCGTGCCGTTTTGGACCAGCTCATCAGGGGAAAAGGGACGAGGGCGAAATTTCCTTATATTGACAGTCGGTCCACCGAGAGAAAGGGGAGGGAGAACGGCGTTCAATCTCGAACCATCTTCGAGCCTCGCGTCAACCATGGGAAAGGTCTCGTCGAAGCGGAGGTTCAAAGGATGAATTACACGCCTCACCAGGTCTATGATTTGTTGGTTGCTCCCCAGTAGAAATTCGGCCCTCTCTATTTTGCCATCTCTCTCGACGAAGATTTGCTTCGGGCCATTTACCATGATTTCCGATACGCTCTCTTCGCGCATGAGTGACTCGAGAGGACCAAGCCCGAATAGTTCATCCGATATCTCCGAGGCGAGATTCGATACTGCTTGAGCTGGCAAAACGTAGCCAAGCGAGACGAGCATGTTTTCTATCTCTTCTTCAATGTCTACAGCCTTACCGCCGGAGTGGGCGAGTTTTTTCCGCACCTTTGCCCTGAGTGCATCCCTTGTTTTTGGTGGAATGACTGGGATCTCGCTGACTTTTTCCATTTGCCCCCCTTGCCAGTCAACCAATACAAGCATATTGAATCACAAGCAAAGCAAGCAGTCAAGAGATACTTAGTTTTCAAACGGGAAGATATGCGAGCTATTCGAACGGCGCTTAAAGTTTAGCGAGTTCCTTTTCAAGCTTCCGCTGGGGGTGCTCGCCCACGAGTGCCGCTATTTGATCCCCGGCTCTCAGTTCGAAGTTTTCCTCGGGCAGGTAGCCGGTGTTTCTTCTGGCAACGTATGCTACCTCGATTCCGTATTTGTCTGATATCGAGGCAATTGTGCGGTGGTCCCAGGTTTTGGGGCAAGTAAACTCAACCACCTCCAGAAGATTATTGAAACAAGGGCTCACTCTCCTGATTTTAGGTTCCAGTATTCGGTCTAAGAGTTCTTGTACCAGGAGCCTCGTTCCACACACATACCTCAAACCTAGTGCCTGATAGGTGCGCTCCTTGTCGGGGTTGAACAGGCGGGAGACTACATGCGGAACGTGAAATACCTCCCTTGCCACCTCGGCTGCCATCATGTTCTTGTTATCGAACTTGGTCACGCTTACAAACCCAAGGGCTTTCTCTATTCCGGCGGAAACCAGTGGGTCGATGTCGTAGGCAACGCCCTCGAGCACATCTCCGGTGTAGCTTTCTGGAAGTCGCTTGAACTTTTCTGGGTCCTCATCTATGACTGAAATCTGGAAACCTTCCATGGAAAGAATGAATGCTATATGCGCCCCCACGGAGCTGCAACCCCCAACGATTATTTTTGGCCTTTCATCGGGTGCTTCCGCGGCATTCACCGGGGGTATGAGGAGGGGAGAAGTTATCTTGATGTATTTGCCTATTATTTTCCACCCTTCTTTTCTGAGGGCAATGAGAACACGGTCCCCGGCTTCTAAAACGCTCGAGTCGCCACGTCTTAATTCCTGGTTTCCGTGGAGGACTGCAATCACCTTGGAACTGATGCCAGAGTTTAGCTCGCTTGCGGGGATGCCGCGGGCACTTTCTGGAACCTTGAATTCCACAAGCTGAATTCCAAGGTCGAGCCTTTCGCTATCAACGGTTATTTCTTCCGGCTGGAAGAGAACCCTACGGATTCTCCCGGATATGAGAGTGGTGCTGCAAACATAGTCGATACCCATCTTGAAGAAGGTGAGTTCGTGTTCGGGATAGTAAAGGCGCGACATTACAGTGCGAACCCCGAAGATGCCTTTTGCTATTTCCGAAGCCATGAGGTTGGTGCTGTCGGAATTGGTAAGGGCAAGGAAAATGTCTGCGTTCTCGATCCCTGCTTCCCGCAACGCTTCTTCGTCGAAGGAAACTCCTTCGACAGTAATTCCGGTGAAGGCAGGGCCGAGCCTCCTGAGTGACTCGGGATTTCTATCGACCACGGCGACATCGTGACCCTCTAAAGAAAAGGTCTCTGCTACTTGCGCGCCGACTCTCCCGCATCCAGAGACTACCACGTACAATTTCCTTTAGCCCCTCTCCTGGCGGTACATTTTCAAGCTCGCTTTCGATTAGCTTTTACGAGTCTTAAAAACTGACGACAAAATTCATCACAATAATAGGGGATAGTAAAAATTTTTCCATAGAGAATATGAATATAAGCAAGATTAACTATTTCCAATTGAGTCGCGGCGCTCAATCCAGAGAAACGCCTCGCTTTAGGAGCATTCAAGCAGTATCCGCCTTGTAAATCCTCGGATAGCCCGGGATAAAGTGGAATCTCCTTCCGATATAAAGTTTCCTTCCTGGGAGGCTCGGCGGCATGAAAAGGTTTCTTCGGGAAAGACAGCGGATGTGGAGATTCCAAGATAGGATTCGATGTCGAAGGTAGATATCAAGTCGGGGGACCCCAGAAATCGGTTTATGACCACGCACACCCGGGGATTTTGCCGCTTCCCGATTGATGCCAGAAGAGACTTGGCTCTATAAATCGAATTTATCTCAGGGGTGACGAGGAGAACGAGGAGGTCTGAGGCAAATATTGTCGCAAGCGAGACGCTGTCCGAGATGGAAGAGGTATCCGCGAGCACGAGGGAGTGGTTGGACGAAAGCCAGTTCAAAAGGTGCCTTACCGACTCGTTGCTTATTCCATCTGCCTCCCCTGAATCCGGAGCTGGAAGAATAGGGATACCTCTTTTCCCCTTAGGAAGTATTTTTTCCGCTATGCACTCTCTATGCGGAAGATTTTGGGCAACGGGAAGAAGTTTGGCGACGTTTGAGGTGGAAGGTTTAAGAGGGAGATCAAAGCGAAAGCGCAGCGAGCCACCGTGAACGCAGAAATCCGCTGCCACTACCGATATTCCCATAGATGAGGCGACCACCGCGGTCTCCGCGGTGAGCATGGTTGCGCCGGCTCCCCCACATGAGGGGTGGAAAGAGACAACACTGTGTTTTTGAGTCTCTGGTTTGTCCGGCATGTCTCCTCTCCAAAAACGCCTCTGGGCAAATTCTAGCACAAGCAGAGCAAGCAATCAAAGTATGCAAAGAAAGCATGTGCTTTTACTGGGGCCACTTAAGTTGTAGATTGAGAAGAGAAGCAGTATTACGCAACAATACCCGGCTGGGCGTTGGTGTATCGCGCTTTGACGAAATGGCGTTTCTTATTTTTTTTAAATAAGTTCTGGCATTTTGCTTCGAAATACACTATAGTTTACTTTCGCTAACTCAAAGTAACTCGTAGCACTAGTTGAACAAGGTAGTAGTTTTGCTCCTTGGGAGCGTGGATAGGATTCAGTTTTTATCTTTGCATCTTTGATTGAGCTAGGTGGTGAGTTATGGGGAGTGACCCAGCTGCTATCAGGGGTCTTGTGAAGAAGGCAAGAGAGCGAGACCCCGATGCTTTCGGCAAGCTATACAATGAATACATTGACCGGATATTTCGATATGTCTATTACAAGGTAGGCGACTTCCAAGAAGCCCAAGATATCGCGGGGCAGACGTTTCTCAAGGCACTCGAGAATCTGGATTCCTACGAGGTGCGGGATGTTGCCTTTAGCTCATGGCTGTTCCGTATCGCCCATAATTTGGTAGTCGACCATTTCAGGAGGGAATCGAAAAGGGAGAGCGTTCCCATCGAGACAGAGGCGCCGTCCGACCTCGGTTCGGTTAGTCCAACTGAGAGCATCTTTCAGGAACTCGATAGCGAGCGCCTCTATGCCGCAATGCAGAAACTCACTCACAACCAGCGGGAGGTTTTGATTCTTAAGTTCATAAACAGCCTTCCCACCAGCCAGGTCGCGGAAATAATGGGCATTTCCCCTGGCGCCGTGAAATCGACCCAGAGGAGAGGTCTTCAAGCTTTGAACAGAATACTCAGCGAAAGTCGGTGAAGAGTAACTTCAACTTTTCATAAAAAATTCCTTCCGCTGGGGTTGTTTTCTTGAAGAAAAGCGTATCTTTTCAGGCGATTGAACGTTTATAATTTTGAGTCGCTAGTTTCTAAAGAAAAGCTGCTATGTCCGGAAAGAGGGCGGAGGGTCAGTGAAGCAAGATAGCTCAGAGATTTTAGATAAGCTTATCGAAGCGGTCCGCAGGGACAATAGCAAGCTTGACCCCTTGCTATCGAAGAATGAAGCGATGAGGGAAGAGCTGGAGCCCCTCCTCCGGCTGGCAATTTCCATTGACAGAATTCAGCATCCTCGCATGTCCGAGGTGGCTCGTCAGGAATACCTGCAAAAGGTTTTGTCACTAGGTGTTCAAAAGATGGCTCCAGCCCCACCTGCGCCCGAGGCGCCTCCAGTGGTTTCTGGGTCTACTCCGATTGCCCCAGTGGCTACTACAGCTCCGGCTGGAGGTGGAGGGGGCCTTTTGGGAAAGGGAGTGCAGTCCTTCGTAAATGTCGTGGTGATAATTGCGTTGGTTGGGATTCTTGCCCTTGGTGGCTTGATGGCGATGCCCACGAAAACCACGCTTGGGCAACTGCTCGGTAAGCTTGCCAACGACGAAGGGTTACTCAGGCTGCTTCTCGCCGGGGACCCTACGATTATGGCAAAGGCAATCAACGCAAATCCCCAGTTCCTCATCGATGTCATCGCTGAAATTTCACCTAAAGTGTTAGCGGATGTGATTAACAAAGTCTCTTCCACCCCTAGTAGCGCGTCTCTTACGGAGGGCATAGACCCCAAGGCGATAGCTAAGATTGTGAACGGAAGCGTCAAGATGATTTCGGAGCTATTGGGCTACCTGGATCCAGAGGTGCTGGTGAAGGCGTTCGGCACCAGCTCCGAGGCTTCCAGCGATCTAGTGAAATATCTCGACCCAGCGGCGATAGCCTACATAGTCAACAACAATGGGCCGTTTATCGCTGGGCTTATAAGCTATCTCTCACCCGTTGTCCTTGCCGATGTGGTCAACAACAATGGGCCCGCCATAAAGAAACTCATGTCTTCCGCGCCGGCTATGGACCCAGCCGCGACCGCGGCTATCATAAACTCGAATGGCGATTTCCTTTCGGCGGTTCTGGGACGGCTCGACACGTCTGTCATCGCCGATATCGTTAATTCAAACGAGAAGTTTATCCGCGCGATGATGGAAAGCGCTGGTTCTGACCCTGAACCCATCACGAGGGCGATTAACAGAAACGCGGGGTGGATTGCCAATCTTCTAGGTAAACTCGATGCCGCCATGATTGCTCGCCTCGTCAATTCGAACGCAGGCGCGATTACTGATATGTCAGGGCAGTCGGATCCAAAATTGATAGCCGATATCATCAACAACCAGGGGTTCCTGTTGAAGATGATTGGAGCTATCAATCCCGCTGTGATTGCCGGCGCCCTCAACGCGAACGGGGCTTTCCTGAACCAGCTGGTGGCAAGCCTCGACCTCTCCCAGGTAGCAGGCGAGCCGGTGGAGGGGCAGAATGAGTTCATACTCGAGGTGGTCAATCGAATCTCTCCCGACTTTATTGCCTCCATCATAAATAACCAGGCATTTCTCACAAAGGTGATGTCAGCAGGCGGGAGCGATCCACAGATGACCGCCCAGATAGTGAACGACAATGTCAGCTTCATAAGTTCTTTCTTGAGGCTTCTCGACCCCAACGTCATCGCTCAGGCTATAGGTTCGGCTCCGGATACAACCTCGGACTTGCTAAAAAGCTTGAATCCAGATGTCATAGCGGGAATCGTGAACGATAGTGGAAGTTTTATTCAGAGAATGATGTCCGGGGCGAATCCAGAGGTTGGAGCCAAGATAGTGAATGCCAACGGCCCATTCATCAGCAACCTCATTGCAAATCTCGACCCAAAGGCTTTGGCTGGCGTGGTGAACAGCAGCGAGAAGTTCATCAGCGGGATGATGTCGGGCGGCGACCCACAGATGACTGCCCAGATAATAAACGAGAATGGGGCGTTTCTGAATAACGTCGTCAAATACCTCGACGCGGAGGTCATCGCAAGCGTGATGAATCAAGACCCAGAGGGCACCTCCAAGATATTAACCTACCTCTCTCCTTCCGCTGTCGCGAGCATCCTGAACTCGAACAAGACCTTCGTGAAGAATTTGGTTCCACACCTCGATATCGCGGTTACGACCGAGGCTAACGAGGAAAGCACCGCTTTCATGAATGCCCTTTTGACTTACCTCGATGAGGACCTCGTTGCGGGGATAGTTTCCAGTCAAAGTACGCAGGACCTCATTCACAATTTGCTCGCTAATGTCAACCCCGAAAACATCGCGAGTGCCATAAACGCTAATCCAGATTTCTTAAAGCTTCTCATTGGAAGCATGGACTCGAGCGAGATGTCTGGAGGAATGCCATCGGCTGACGTGATGAACCCATTTATCGCTAGGCTCCTAGCTGCTTTACAGAATACTCCTGGGGCTATAGAGGCGATAGCGGACGCGGTAAACGACAATCCCGCTTTCATAAGCGACCTTCTAAGTTCTTCCGCGGGCGATCCGCAAGCTACCGCGGACATCATAAATAATCCCGCGGTAACCGGTCCAAACGGTTTTGTCTTGAGGTTGCTCCCTCACCTCGACGCGGGGGCTCTCGCAAGCGTCATGAGCGGAAATCCAGCCGCTACCGGCCAGCTCCTTGACAACCTAGACCCCAGCGTAATAACCGCGGCTATAAACGTGCACCCCGAACTAGTGGCTAACATAATGACGATAGTCCCCATCGAGTTGCTGACGGAAGGGGCTGACCCAGCGGAGGGAGGCTGGATGAAGGACCTTGCTTTCCACAGCAAGGGTTATGGGCACATAAAGCTTTTGGGGGTGGACTTGGGGTGGCAGTCGTCCGATGTTTATCTGTGGACGAAGTATTCTAGTACTACGCCGACGCCGTAGCGTTTTACGATGATTTATTGGGAGGAAAGATAAGATGTTGCTCTCCAGAGGAGTGCAAGCGGTCATAAATGTCGTGGTGATTGTGCTTGTTGTATGCGCTCTGGTTCTTGGCGTCACCATGATGTTTCCCGTGCAGAGCACAATGGGGACGCTCATAGGCAAGTTCGCGAGCCAGAAGGGCCTTCTTTCGGGGCTACTTTCCACCCTTGACGCGAAGCTCGTTGCCAAGGCAATGAGCGGGAACCCCGAGGGGACCTCTAAGATGCTCGCGGAACTCGACCCGAAGATAATTGCCGAGGCTATAAATCAGAATGGAGACTGGATTGCGGAGCTGATTAGCTATCTCGACCCCGTTGCTATGAGCTCGGGGGCGGGAGCGATTAGCACCGATTTCGTGGCTGAGCTCGTAAAGTATCTCAATCCCGCTGGTATAGCCTCTATCGTGAACAAGAACGGCGATTTCTTGAAAGAGCTTGTTGGCGAGATGGACCCGAAGGCAATAGCCGAGATGTTGAGCGCGCCTCCCACTCCTGAGAGCACGAAGTTTACGAACGAGCTCATAGGTTGTATAGACCCTACAGTTCTTGCCAATGCGATAAGTGCTAACGAGGCATTTTTGAGTGCCTTGGTGAACAATCTCTCTACCGATGTCATTGCCGATGTGGTTAACACGAGCTTGTCGGCACCGAGTTCCGCAAGCACGGCAAACATGTTGGGGTCCATTGACATGTCGGTGATTGCGCGCGTGATAAACAGCAACGGGCGTTTCATCGCCGACCTCGTTGGGAAGCTAAATCCCTCCTTGATTGCTAGGGTGATGAATCAGAATCCGCAAGCTACCACAGACCTCATAAAAAGACTCAATCCCGTCGCAATTGCGACCATCATAAACAGGAACGCCGGCTTTGTTACCAGACTGATAGATAACATCTCCCCCCAGGTGATAAATTCCATTTCGGGTAGCACTGGTTCCACTTCAAATCTGACAGCGTTGCTTTCTCCTGCTTCCATTGGAGGGCTGGTGAACCAGATTGGAGCCTTCGCGGTGAACTTCGTAAATTCCCTCGATCCGGTTCTCTTCGCAAGCATTCTCAACAACAATGTTGCCGTGTTTACGTCAGCCCCAACGACCGGCGGCACAACAGACCCTAGCCTCATCGTGAGTATACTCGAGAATCAGCAGTTTATAAGCGATATACTTGCTCGCCTCGACCCTGTATCGATAGCGGGAGCCATGAACGCTACCAGCGGCCTTACCTCGGGGCTTCTCAACTACCTCGACCCCCAAGGTATAGCGAGAATCGTAAACGAAAACACCGACTGGATTGCCAGATTTACCACTGCTACTTCTCCAGAGGAGAGTGCCAAAGGGACGAACAAAATGCTGGCAGAAGCTGGGGATTTCATATCTGGCTTGCTGAATAAGCTTGATCTGAGCCTCATAACCTCGATTTTGACCGAGAACCCTGAAGGAACCGCTGAGACGATGAATTATCTAGACCCGGCCGTGATAGCCGGAGTGGTGAACGCTAATGGGCCGTTTATCACGAACCTCCTTAAAAATCTCAATCCCGATGTCATAGCGAGAATAATGAACGCTAATCCCGACGCTACGACCGACCTCCTTGCTTACCTGGACCCTGGCGTGATAGCTGGAGTCGTTAACGCGAACGGGAAGTTTATATCCGACATCATGAGCAAAGGCGACCCGAGGGCTACCGCCACCGCGATAAACCAGAACACCGATTTTATAAAGCGGCTTTTAAGCAACGACGCGGAGCCTTCTCAGCCAGGCATTCAGCCTGGAATAGACCCCAGCGTCATAACCTACGCTATAAACAACAATCAGGCTTTTCTGATTTCACTTGTTGCCAACCTCGATCCGTCTGCCATGGCGTCAGGGGGTGAGAGCAGCCCAGAATCGCAAGAGTTCATGGAGAGAGTGATGAACGCGCTCGACCCAGCTTCAATCGCCAATATTGTAAATTCTAACGGGGGCTTCATATCTGAATTTCTTGGGGAGCTGGATCCAGCGGTGATAGCCAACGCCATAAATACAAATCCCTCTGTTATCTCTGGGATGATGGAGGGTGGAAATCCCGAGGACACCGCCGATCTCGTCAACAACTATCCGCAGGTCGCGAGCTTCATTACCGCCTTACTGGGAAAGCTGGACGGTTCGGTGATAGGAGCCGCGATGGGCGGGAATCCCGATATGATGAAGGATGTTCTTCCCCTGATAGACTTGGATATCATTCTTCCGTTACTAGAGGACCCAAGGTTGGCTACCTTCGTTGGCGATATGATGGCGGTAGGTGGTGACCCACACGAAGCCGCGACCGCTACCATAGATACGCTGACGAATAGCGGTGACTTCATAAGTAAGATATTGAACAAGGATACGGGCGGAATAGATCCCAGGGTAATAGTTCAAGCGATAGCCGGCCCTGCTGGCCATCCCGAAGACAACGTCCTGCGGAACTACTGGAATTTCAGCGCTACGCGGATTATGTTCCTCGGCTTACCAATTACCACAACCGAGGGATGGGGTTATGTCAAAGACGCGAGGTTGTGCACCTCGCCAGGAGAACCAGTTCATCCAAATGACTGGTAAGGTGATAGAGGACAAGAGAGATGATTTATAATAAAGGTCTCCAGACTTTCATAAACCTGATAGTCATCATAGGCTTGGTGCTGGGCGTAGTCGTGGGGGCGGTTGCCATCGTGCCAGCCAAAAGCCCATTGTGGGATTTGGTGGGCAAGATGATGGGCGAGAGCAGTGACCCCACGATGTTAACTGCGTTGTTTCGCTCGCTCGACCCCAAGGAAGTCGGCGAGGCGATTAACAGCAACCCCCAGTTTTTGATTGACCTGATGAGGAATTCAGACCCCGCTGGAACCGCGATTGCCGTCAACGAGAATCCAGATTGGATAGTTAAGCTTGTGAACTATATAAACCCCGAGGTAATAGCGGAGGCGATAAACAAAAACGGGAAATTCTTGAGCGAGATGATGAAAGGCGGTGGTGGCGACCCCAAAGCCACCGCGGAAATCGTCAACGCTATTTCTCCTTTCATTGCTGATGTTCTGGGTAATATACGCCCCGAAATCATCGCGGACGTAATAAACGCGAACGGCGCTTTCCTCACCCAGATGCTAAGCTACGTCGAGCCTGCCGCCGCCGCGCAAGCCACGTCGGGTGTGGACCCCATGTGGACAGCGAGACTAATTGGCTCTCTAAACCCCGATTCTGTTGCCGGGATAGTGAACAACATTGGACCTTGGGTTTCTGAGCTCCTGGGCAAACTAGACGCTGGGGCTTTGAGCGCTGGCATGGCTGGCGGAGACCCCGATTTCATAGCTGAATTTCTTCCCCTTCTCGACCCCGCGGTGATTGCTGGAGTGGTCAACAAGAATGAACGTTTCATCTCCGCCTTGCTAAAGACCATGGACCCCGCCGCAATGGCTCAGGGTAGCACCGCGGAGACCAACGCCTTCATATATGACGTGGCGATGAATATCAGCCCACAGTTCGTCGGGGCGATAGCGAACAACCAGGCTTTCCTCACGCGCCTCATCTCCAAAATTAACCCTACTGGCTTGACTTCTGGCATGTCTGGTATGTCTATTCCTACTGATTTTGTGAGCCAGCTTCTTCATTACATAGATCCCGCCGCGATTGCGGGAATTGTGAATGGGGTGGCGCCATTTGTGACAGGACTTCTCGGCAACCTCTCTGGTGATTTCTTCAAATCTATCTCCTCTTCTATGTCCACCGATACTACGCTTATTAATAACGCTCTCGCCGCCCTCAACCCCGCTCCACTGGCTGGGGCGATAAACGCGAACGGGGCGTTTCTTGCTGGGATGATAGCGAATATGAGTTCCAGCGGCGGAGCCATAGATGTAAATAGCATCCTGAATGAAGGCGCTGATTTTATAAAAGCCCTTCTTAACTACCTGGATGTTGACAAGCTGAACGAGATGTCGAACAGCACCTGGGCGTGGACGGCACAGATGGTCTCTTACCTGGATCCAGCGGTGATAGCGGCGCTGGTAAATGAAAACGCGCCGTTCATCACAAAGTTGCTAAACTACTTGGACCCCAAAGACTTGGCGAGTTCGGCTGGTTCCGACCCTTCATTTATGTCGAGCGTGCTTTCGAAGCTCGATCCGAAGGTCATCGCTGGGATAGTCAACAACAATGGGCAATTCATTGGAGAAATGATGAGCGGCGGAGATCCCAAGGCGACTGCCGCTGTCGTAAACGAGAACGTGCCCTTTATATCCGAACTCGTGAAGAGGCTAGACCCGAAGGTCATCGCTGGGATAGTGAATTCCAGCGGCTCTAGCAGCTCGACAACGGATATGTTGAAATACCTGGACCCCAAAGCGGTCGCCTCTATCGTTAACTCCTGCGGCTACTTTGTGGATGGGCTCATTTCCAACCTAGACCCCAAGGTGCTCGCGAATGTTTTGAACAGTCCCGAGATGAGCAACTTTCTTACTCAACTCTTGAACCCATATGTGGGCATCGATCCTTCAACTTTAGGGACAGCGCCTTCCCTTAACGAGGATTTCGTAGCTGGTCTCCTTGAGAGTCTGAATGTTCAGGTAATCGCGGACATCGTTAAAAACAACGCAAGCTTTATAAACGGCCTCATAGCTCACCTGGACGGCGCTGCTCTTGCTGGGGCAATGGGTGGCGGCTCGACGGATATGATTGTAGCTCTCCTCGATCCAGTGACAGGTATAAAACCAGAGGTGATTGCGGGCATAGTGAATGCCAGTGGGGAATTCATAGGGGATTTAATGGGAGCCTCCGATCCGTCTGCCACGGCTGACTTGCTCGAGAGCACGCAAGGCAGGAACTTCGTGCGCGACCTCGTTAACTTGCTCGCTACAGGCGACAACTACACAAAGCTCCAGCCTCTCTTGAACGCGCTGGCTTCGGACGAGGCGATGGCGGCCTCGCGGGCGATGAACCATGCCATGCTTAGCCATCCGAGGAAAAATGAACTCCTGAATTATCTTGCCACCCAAATGAACAAACCAGGCAACAGCAATGCTCTGAAGTGGGTAACGATGCACACCGTGATGCCAGAGGATGTGGACATGGGACCGATATGGATGGATAAGAACATGTACGGGACGTTCCTCGAAGCCGTCGTAGAGCCTTATCCACTTTAGTCCTGGCCGACTACCGTTTCTTTAGGGAATCTTCAGCTCTTTGCGTGTAGGGATATCTTTTGTTTTTACGCCCGATGAGCACTATAGTTTAGGTAATATAACCTGTCTTTGTATGGGAGTTTAGAGAAAGTGGAATGTAGCTTCCATCCAGGAAAAGAAGCGGAATTCAGTTGCCTGAAGTGCAGGAAGGGCTTCTGTCGCCTTTGCGTCCAGGAGACAAACCAATCGCATTACTGCCCGGATTGCTATCGCGGTGAGGTCCAGAATTTTGTCTCCAGGATGGTCCCTTCCAGGGAGAAGGCAAAGGTGGAAAAAGCGCCACGGGGCGCCAGCGAGAAAGCTTACGAGAAGGATAAAGAAAGGAAGGTTTTAAGAAGACCTGCTGAAAGACCAATCAAGCTTCCCCAGTCCACTGAGGTTCTAAAGGAAGAAGAGAAGCCTTCTGACGAAAAGGAAGCCGTGGTCGAGGAACTCGAGCCATCCCTTTCGCCCGAGGAGAGAGAAGCTTTCTGGGGGGAAATGGAGCGGGCGAGGGGATTTGGGTGGAGGAGAGAGCAACGTGAGACCGAGTCCTCTGTTCCCAAGGCGAGGGTTGTCCCCGAGAGCGAAAAAGGAAGAGAGCTCTCAGAAGAAGAGAGGGAAAAGTCAATCCTTCAGGCGGAGGGTTTTCCCGAGAAAGCGGTAGTTGGCAAGCAAGCGGCAAAGAAAGGAGTACTTCCACATGAAATCCCAATAACCCTCCAGTTTCCAGACGAATACAGGGGAGAGATAACTCCAGCCCCGAATTACGGGAAAGCGATTCTTTTTGCCGTCGTGGCGGGTATCTTGGGCGCTGGCGTCTATGGGGGGCTTGCGTGGTGGCTGAAGAGGGAGTTTGGAATAATAGCTTTTCTGCTTGGCTTTGCTGTTGGCATTGCGGTGGTGCTGGGCTCTGGTAGGCATTTCAGCCCTTGGCTTGGCGCGATTGCCGCCGCGATTGCCATGGTGTTCGTGAGCGCGGGGCGCATCTTCACTTATATGCTTGGCATCTGGTTCCCCCCTATAAAGATATTGAGTGTTTCAACTTCGGATAATTTCACCGCGGCGCTGAGCAAGTTTGCGGGCGAGTTTTTTTCGCCCTGGCTCATATATTTTGTCATTGCCGGACTCGTGGCTTTCCTTTTGAGCTTTAGACCTTGGCCCATAAGAGTGGAGGTATCGGGAAAGCAGGAAACGCATCGGACTGCCAGATCAATCTAGCCCCATAATCCATCTCGCGGGAACCACAATTTCTTGATTCCACTCATCTTTGGTGTTTGAATTAGGAAAACAGTTTTGGCTACTCCGACCCGACCGACCTAAAGCAAAAAGTGCCAAGGTTCGAGGGCGGAAAGGTTTCGCGGGAAACCGCGTTGCCTCCCGTGTTTGGAAAGGAGGGCATTTATGAGCCTGCCTCTCCATGGCAGGCATTTTTACTCCTTTCCCCCTTTAATGGTCGGCTTGCGGAAGGAAAAAGTGAGATTCTTAGAACATGAACACTATCCTGGAGGCATTCAAAGACGCCTTTTTTCTGATAGTAAGGTTCAATCCCGAGTTTTACAGGGTTCTTGGGCTTTCCCTTGTAGTGTCCGGGAGCGCGGCGGCGATAGGGACATTGCTTGGGGTACCCCTTGGTGTCCTACTTTCCAAAACCAACTTCCGGGGAAGAGGATTCGTTCTTAGCCTGGTGCATGCTTTCATGGGGCTACCGCCCGTGGTCGTTGGGTTGTTCACTTTCCTCATCATCGCAAGAAGTGGGCCCCTTGGTTCCCTCGAGCTTCTCTACACGCCCGGGGCAATGATAATAGTGCAGGTGATACTGGCGACCCCCATAGTAGCAGGCTTCACACATGCTTCTATGGAAGGGGTGGATCCACGACTATTTCTCCAGGCAAGGAGCCTAGGGGCTTCCAGGTTTCAGGCGATTATACTTGGAATGCGCGAGGCGAGGGAGGGCATAGTCGCCGCTATCATCGCTGGATTTGGGAGAGTTCTTGCGGAGGTGGGAGCGGTAACGATTGTGGGAGGTAACATTCGGGGAAAGACGAGGGTTATGACCACGGACATAGTTCTTCAATCGAGGAAGGGAGATTATGGGCTTGCCCTTGCCGAAGGAATCATATTAATTTTGCTTGCCGTGCTGGTGAACATCTTTCTTACCCGCCTCCAGTCGGAAGGAGTGCGGAGGGAATCCGAGAAAAGGGTTACCGGTTGGCCTGCCTGAACGGCGAGGAGTGCGCATTTGGGTAAAGACAAGGTGATAGAAGCCATTAGGCTCGAGAAGAAATACGGGGAGAAAACTGTCCTCCGTGTGGAAAAATTTTTTCTGGAAAGGGGAGAAACGGTTTCTGTGCTTGGTCCAAGTGGGGCAGGGAAGAGCGTTTTCTTGCGCCTTCTGAATCTTCTCGAGGAGCCGACCGCTGGCAAGATTTTTTTTCGCGGGAGAGAGATAGGGGAGCTTGGAGGAAAGGACAGAGATAGGGTTAGGAAGAAGATGACAATGCTTTTCCAAGACCCCCTCCTTTTTAAAGGGAAGGTTCTGGATAATGTTGTCTATGGACTCAAGGTTCGTGGAGTTCCTCCAGCCCTCAGGAGGGAGAAGGCACTTGGCGCCCTGCGATTGGTTGGGCTGGATGGATTTGAGGAGAGGAGAGTAGAAAATCTTTCCGGGGGTGAAGCCCAGAGAGTCGCTCTTGCCAGGGCTTTTGTTTTTGAGCCAGAGGTGCTTTTCCTAGATGAGCCCTTTGCCAACCTGGACGCGCTCCTAAAGGTAAGGCTTCAACTGGACGTTAAGAGAATTCTTTCCGAAGGTGGCTTGAGCTGTGTGTTTGTAACGCATGACCAGGAGGAAGCGGCTAGAATGGGAGATAGAATTGTCGTTTTGAGACAAGGGAGAGTGCTCCAGGAGGGCACTCCCGAAGATGTATTTTCAAGCCCATCCAGCGAGTTCGTTGCCAGGTTTACCGGGATGGAGAATATATTGGAGGGAAGGGTCGAATCGGTGTCAGAGGGAATCTGCCATGTGGAGGTGGGTGGGGAGACTATCGAGGTGGTTGGGGCGGCAAGGAGCGGCGAAAGGGTGGTGGTGGGCATTCGTCCCGAGGAAATAACTCTCTTTACTTCCCTGCCCAGGAGCAGTAGCAGGAATGTCTTCGAAGGCAAGGTGGCCGAGATAGAGATTTTGGGACCCCTCGCAAAGGTTAAGGTTGAGTGCCCGTTTATTCTGGTTTCCACCATAACCAAAAAGTCGTTGGAGGAACTCCAGCTGAAGGAGGGCATGGATGTATTTGCTAGTTTCAAAGCTACCGCTGTCCACCTCTTTGTGGCTCCCATCGGCGATTTAAGAGAAGAAATGGAGTATTAGACTATGGGCGAGGATTTTCTCAAGCTTATTAAGCCAGGTGAAGCGGTAAACATCGTTCTCGAAGCTCTAGCGGATTATGAGCCGCCTCCCGAGGTGGTTTCACTTGACGAAGCAGTGGGTCGGGTAGTGGCTTTTAATGTCGAATCTCCCGAGGACCTCCCGGCTTTTGCGCGCTCAGCGATGGATGGATACGCGGTGAGAGCTAGGGATACATTTGGAGCTACCGAAAGTCTCCCCGCGTATCTGGAGGTTTCCGGAGAGGCTTTGATGGGAGAGCCCGTGGATATCGAACTAGAACCCGGTAAAGCTATTCTTCTATCTACGGGGGGGCAGATTCCCCCCGGAGCGGATGCTGTGGTGATGGTGGAGAATACCGAGCTCGAAAGTGGCCTTCTGGAGATAAGAAAAGCAGTTGCCCCAGGGGAGAATATAGTATTGCCAGGCGATGACATCCCCAAAGGGGCAGTGGTTTTAGAAAAAGGGGAGCTCATTGGACCGCCTCAAGCCGGGTCGCTTGCCGCGCTTGGAATTACCTCCATTGAGGTGTTCACCTTGCCAGTTGTAGGGATAATTTCAACTGGAGATGAGCTTGTTCCGCCGGAAGTTTCCCCCGGACCTGGAAAAGTGAGAGATGTGAATTCAACAGCCGTCCGGGCGGCAGTGAGAATGCAGGGTTGCAAAGAAAAATCATATGGAATCGTAAGGGATGAATTCGAGACGCTCCGGCTAGCTTGCCGCAGAGCGCTGGAGGAGTGCGACATGCTCATCATCAGCGGGAGCAGCTCGATGGGGGTGAAGGATATGGCTTCCTGCGTCTTCGATTCCCTGGGGAGCCCTGGCGTGCTTGCCCATGGACTTCACATGAAGCCAGGGAAACCCGCGTTGATTGCGTTCTGCGATGGAAAACCGGCAGTCGGGCTTCCCGGCAATCCAGCTTCAGCGCTGGTTGTATTTTCGGAGGTGATAAGACCGATTCTTGCCCAGCTGAGAGGCGAGAAAAAGGGATTGGTAGGGTTCGCTCCAAGGGTGCTCGAAGGCCGCATCACCAAGTCTGTTGCTTCGAAAACGGGAAAGGAAGAGCTGCTTCCCGTGGAGCTTTCTGAGGAGGGATCTGATATTCTTGCGACCCCTGTTCTTGGAAAATCGAGCCTCATAGGCACGCTTGTGAGGGCAGATGGATTCGTGAGAATCAGTGAAGCCTCGGAAGGCGTAGAGAAGGGGTCTGTGGTAAAAGTGGAACTCGGCTGGTGGAGCTGACTGGCAAAGGAAAAAAATTGAAGAGAAATGTGTATCTTGAAAATGTCCCAATAGGTAAAGCACTCGAGCTATGGAAAGACCTCTTGAAAGAAGAGGGGGTAACTTTCCCCACTCCCGCCGAGGCAGTCCCCACGTCCGAGGCT
>JAQURN010000003.1 GCA_028715585.1 Actinomycetota bacterium
TCCTCGAGATCCCAGTGCCATGTGAAGCCCGTGGCAAAGACAATTTTGTCGTCATAGAAATGATCATCAAACGCGACGTCAAGCATGGCTCCGGCAAGCCCCATTCTTCTGTAATTGCGACTTACCGCAATCGCCCCAAGTTCAAAGAGCCAGGGATAGCCGGGCTTCCCCCACCTTTCCATTTCGGACGGGTGGTGTATGGCGATATAGGAAATCAGCTTTCCTTCATGCACCCCACATATCACATTGGATCCCTCTAACCGGCTAACAGCTATGAGCGCTCGCTTCTGTCGGTCGGGGTTATTTCTGCTGAACATGCAGATGCCATCATCCACAAGCAATTTCTCGAGCCGCTCGGGGGGGTAATAGTTCTCGATGATTATCTTCCCTCCGGAGGGAATTTCTATATCTCGTATGTTTTTTTTCGGCTTATATTCCTCTTCGCCTTTTTTCTTCTCAATGCCCCTCTCCTCAGCCATTCCAATACCTCGACCGAAGAACGGGGGCTTGCCCAAGAATGGGGGTGAAACACCAGGCATCCGCTCCGGCTTACGACCTCGTTTTTTCTTGCTTCCGCCCCCACCTTTCCCGCCCATTCGGCATTCCTCCTTTACCGGTCAAAAAGTGCTAAAACCCTGCTTGTAACCCCCAAACGGCTTCCTGCCACTTCTGCTGTCAAATTTATCATTATAGACCTTTCCCCGCCTCAGAACTCAAAGGGGGCTTCACATACCCGTCGAACACCATCTATACTTTGCTTGAAGAAAAAACAACTCGCCTGTTCTTCAAGTGAAAGGAGAGGTTTACTTGAAGGTAAAAGACTGGATGACGGAAGAGGTGATAACGCTATCGCCGGCTGACCCGATTAGGCGGGCAGCTGAGTTGATGGATGAAAAGAGGTTACGGCGTTTTCCCGTAATAGAAAAAGGCCGCCTTGTCGGCATAGTAACGGATCGCGACTTTCGCAACGCTACCGCCTCCAGCGTGGTTCTCACAGAAAAACGCTACCATGATTTTCTTCTCGACTCTATAAGGGTAGAGTCTATAATGACTCCGAATCCGAGGGCCATCAGCCCAGAGGCAGACCTCGCCGAAGCAGCCAGGATAATCCTTGAAATGAAGGTAGGAGGGCTTCCGGTAGTCTCGGGAGAAAAGTTGGTTGGAATCATAACTGAAACAGACCTCATCAAAGTGCTTATCGACTTACTTTCAAGGGGTAAAGAGCTATCCTAACTCGATATCCACGTACCAGTTTCCATTCACAAGGACAACTTTGAAAGTCGGCTTTTCCTCTTCTTTCATCTTTCCGATATCCTGCACTTCGGTCTTTTTGGTGCCTAGAACATTTGCCGTATAAGTTATCTTCCCCTGGCTGATTACCACCTCTGCCTGCTTCTTGTCCTTAGAGTAGGTAGTTTTCATCTTCAGGTCGCTGGTCTTGATTTTTACCTGCTTGAACTTCTGGCGCGCAAGCTCTTCCTCCTCAGGCGTCAGCTTCCGCCCAGGAGCAACTGAATTCTTGTAGGCTTCCCAATCAAGCCTCTCCCAGGCCTCGAGGTATCTTCTCACTGCGCCCTCAGGACCCCCACCCCCACACCCATAGAGGGGAAGAAGAAGCAGGGAAGCACAAGCCAGGCAAGCTAAAAGCCGGAAGGCCTGGTTCTTTTTGCTACAAGAGTTCCCGCTCCACATGGCAATCTCATCCTCCACAAAGAAAACAAGCGATCTCTAAACGCCCGAAATCAAGGCAGCAAAGGCCGGCTGCCAAGCTAGATATCCACATACCACCGCCCTTTGTACTTCCGGGTGGGAATTTCCGCAAAACTCCCTTCCCTCTTGATTATATCCGCTACGCTCATCTTTTCGCTCTTTCCAGTCTGAGGGTTCTTATATTTCACCGCCCCCTGAACGACTTCAACGGTAGCCTTATTCTTGTTCTTCTTGTCATAGGTAACTTTTAGCTTCAGGTTTTCGAATTCCACGGGCTTTTGCTCCACCAAATTCTTGAGCTCGCGGGATTCCTCCACGCTCATTCTCCTTGCCTCATCCGGCAGGAGGCAGTTGACATATGCGTTGTAATCCCCGTCGTTCATCGCCTTATAAAAGTTTTTGACCACTTCTTCAGGCGTTTGAGGCCCACAGCCGCAAAGTGCCGCCACAATAAGCACCATCGAAAAAACCAGTCCGGCAGGCGCTAATTTTCCTCTTCTTGCTCTACCAGATTTTCTCTTCAAGACAAACCTCCCTATCCCGTGTAAACGCGTCGACCCATAGATTTTACCCTAAAGCCCCAGGGAGAGGTACTTTTGCGCAAGCTCCTCATACATTTTCTTCCCCGCCTCAAATTCGAGCTTTGCCTCCCTGGAGAGCTCCTTCATGGGACGGGCGGGAACGCCCCCTACCAGAATGCCGCTCTCGACCCTTGTCCTGGGCGTGACCACAGAACCGGCGGAAACAACCGCACCCTCGCCGATTACAGCGCCATCGAGAACCGTCGCGTGCATCCCTATGAGGGAACTATCCCTTACTTCGCAGCTGTGCAGGACTGCGGCGTGGCCAACCGTAACATCCCTCCCCACCTTCACCCCTTTCTCGCGGGTGCAATGAATGACGCAATTGTCCTGGATGCTAGAGCGCGCGCCAATGCTGATGGTATTCCAATCAGCCCTGACGACGGCACCCCACCAAACGCTTGCCCTGCTCTCCACGATGACATCTCCAATCAAAACCGCGGTTGGTGCCACAAAAGCATCCAGGGCTACCTTGGGCTTTTTCCCATCGATTTCAATTATCATCCGTTTCTCCAATCTCTCGAAATCTTCTTTATTTTTCCCCGTCCAGCAGGTTCTGTAATATAGCATGTATAATAGCTAACAAGAGACGGTTTACATATAGGTGTCAGGCTTTTAACCAAATGAGCAACAATCAGTCGCCAGACGAAGAGGTCAGAAAAAGCCGGTGGGAACAACAAGAAAATCGTTCCGGGGCACTCAAGATAAGCCGCTATACTCTCCACCCCGACTACTCCAGCTTGGCTGGGGTCAGAGAATTCATTAGGACAACCCTGAGCCCAATTGACGAGGCCCGTCTCTGTGTTGGAGACGTAATTTCCGCGACTCACGAAGCTTGCAAGAACGCGGTGATTCACAATCCTGACATCGATGAACCTGTCGAGATAACCTGCAAGGCAAACCCTGAACTGGTTGAGATAGAGGTCTTAGACAAGGGGAGGGGTTTCGACCCCAGCCTTCTTCCTCCTTCACTTCCGGAAGACGGGGCAACGGGAGGAAGAGGTCTGTACATTATGTACTCGCTCATGGACAAAGTAGACGCTGAAACGGGGGAGGGAGGAACCAAGATAAGGATGACAAAGCGCCTCCAATGAGAGCTATGGCTGAAGTGCCTCCTGTGAGGGAACCCCATCGACGGTAATCTTCACCTCTTCTATCCCGGAGCCATTATCAATGACAGTTTTCATTATCTGGTTGGTTATCGACTCTACCATTGCGGACCCTCCACCATACTCGAGAAGTCGGCTCGAAAAATCGAGCCTTGCTACGCCGTTCTCCACGCTATAGCTATTCAGCTTGGTTCCATCAGGAATTGCGGTAGTGAGCCCTTCTTCTCGTTCCTCCTCAGTTGGACCCTCGAGTAATTTGGCGATTGCGGAAGCGGGGTCCTTTTTGTCAGACTCGCGATCCACCGGAAAGAGGCTCTCACCCTTGAGGAGGTAAATTCTCACACTGACAACCTCTTTTGTAGTCTCTTGTCGGCTCTCCTTAGAAGAAGGAACCTCCCCCGGACTTTTCTCTGCCTCCTCCCCACAACCAATTGAAAACAGGGCACCCCCAATAAGGATTAACAGCAATCCGAGTCTTGTAAGTAAATTCAAGCTTTTGGACATCGCTTTAAGCACCTCGCTGTTTACCAGCGAACTTATCCAGAGCCCTCCCTGCCGCGGCTCTGACCGCCATACTCGGATCCTTAAGGTTCTTCTTGAGCACAGAAATCGCGCTCTCGTCACCGATATTTCCAAGCGCCATGGTCGCGGCAGCGCGAACTTCGTCAGGCCATCCTTTCCTGAAAATCCCACCCCTCCTGGCTATCTCTATGAGAGGGTTTACACTCCTCCTGTCGCCAAGCTCACCTAGGGTGAAACAAATAGTTTCCAGAAGGTCCTTTTGAGCCTCTCCTTCGCTAGACTTGCTCTCCTCCACAAGCTCGAGAAGGAGAGAGGAGACTCTGGGGTCCCTATATCCGCCAAGTAGCCTTATTGCCGTCTTCCTCACGGCAACACTTCTATCCCGGGCAGCCCTGGTCAGAAGCTCCATGGCACGTTGAGGAGAGAGCCTGACAATCGTCTTCAGAGCTTCGTGCCTTACCCGCTCATCCGGGTGCTCAGTCTTTCGTACAACTGCTTCCTCAGCTTGTGTAAGTCCCATTTCCGCAATAACCTGAAGCAGGTTTCTGTAGACATACCACGGCCTATCCTTTTCGAGCTCGTTTGCGAGCGCTTCTATCCCTGCCTCTCCGGCATCCACCAGGCACTGGGATGCCCTCTCTCGAATCTGCGCGTCACCCCTGTCCTCTAAAAGCTCGACCAAATGGGAAAGCGAATTTGGGCCAAGCTTGGCAATCGCCCTTATCGCTCTCCGTCTTCTACCCGCTTCTTCGTCCATTACAATCGATCTGAAGTCGAGGATTCCCTCCGACCCAATCAATGCATCAGTCGCAGAAGAGGCGTATCTCGCAAGCTCCTCCCCGCGGCTTTCCTCAGAGGAAAGCTCCTTCAACAAACCCATCTGCCTGACAGCCTCTTCGACGTTCCCAAATCCATAGTGGGCTTCAGCAAGCATCGAGACGCAATCAACCCCATGTACGAAGGTCTCGTAATCGTCCTCCCTCGGGAGTCGCTGCTCCAAGCGCAAGAGCACCGCAGCTCCTGCAAGGAGTCGTTGGTCCAGATCCAGCCCTTCCAGGGTCTCCTTCAAAAGACGAGACGCATATCTCCTTACCTTTTCGGAATCGCTCTCGAGATTTTCAGATAGTTTGAGTAGGCTACCCGCGGCAAGATCCTCTTCACCCATGTCGTAAAGTTTCCTTACCTGCCATGATACGGTCTGGTCAAGCCCCGCTTCCAACTCGATTTCCTCCTCCTCGAGGGGGCCGCCGAGCATATGAGAAACAGAGAGAACACGCTTCCCAGTGTGAGGGTCACGTTCCTCTGGAATGCCAGCTTCGTCGAGTTTTCCATCTATCTTCTCGACAACATCCTTAGCCTGCGCAGAATCTCTAACCTCCACCAGGAGCTCGTTGAGATGTTCGAGCCTCTCTCGAACCCAGCCGGAACCCAACTCTCCTACCTTCGACTCCATCTCTTCGTACTCATCGATGAGGGAATCGACTATCTCTAGAAGGTTGTTATCTGAAATCATGGCAATGACATTCTCACGAACCCGGCGGAGATCCAGGTTCTGGGGAGCATTGCCGGTGAGGATGCTCGTCATCTGGCTTGGGTCCATCTCAGCTATAACCTCGGATATACTTTCGGAAAGCCTTTCCTTGAGAGCTTCATCCTTTACTTCGGAAACCATGTCGGCAATCTTGCGCAAGGTTTTCTCAGCACTCTCGCTTCTTACAAGAACCCCACCTTCCGCCCCCTCCTCCGCGAGAAACGCGGAAAGAAGGCCACCGACTTTCTTTGAGTCGGAGAGAATCTCCACCACTTGTTCGTCTCCCACCTCCCCGACATCCACTTTCCCCATCAAGTACCTAACCAGGAGTTCGTCCTTCAGGGCATCAAGAGGGGTGGCTTGCCTCCCAACCCCATAAGGCGCCTCACCCCCAGCTTCCACCGCAATATACACCCTCCGGTTAACGGACACGTTTTGAACGCCTCGCTCTGAAAGCTCGTCGTTCAGCCTTTCGCCGAGTTCCCTGTTCTCGGGAAGTTCCGACAGTAGCTCCAGGAGCACTTTTATCTCATCGGAGGTAACGCCTTTGTGAAACTCGATGTTCGTGAGGCCTTTCTCCATCATCCATTCGGCAAAAGCTCTCACGGGGGCTTTTTGCTGCTCGACTTCTTCCAGCCTCTGCTCATTTACAAGCAACCCATTCTCGACCACGCTTACGGACAGGTGGTCCGAATACGAAAATGCCTCCTCCAGGCATTCGCGGGTTTTGTCCACCGTCTCAGTCACCATGGAACTCGTGCTTGGGTAAAGTCGCATGTTGACGGTAGCGGCATGAAGATTTATCACGGAAAGAATAGCGTGCCTAACTAATTCTTGAGGGAGCGTTTCCCCACTCGAAGCCGGCTCGTGTTGTTTTTCCTTCTCTTCTTTCATCTTTCCCTCACATACAAGGGCATTCGCACAAAAACATTATACCCCACAAATTTCCCCAGCTTGCCCTTTTTTTGCAGGGCTAGATTTTTATCGCCAAGAGCCTCGCAAGCCTTGCCGCGCCTCTGCGCAGAATCTCGTGGGCTCCTTTCATCGCCTCCTCGGAACTCATGGGTCCGGGAAGGATGCAGAAGAGGGCAACGCCAGCTCCTAATGAGCTTTCTTCCCCCTCGAGATTTCCAGCAAGAATAATTCCAGGGATAGAATTTTTCACCGCCAGCGCGAGCACCCCCGCCGGCGCCTTACCCCTTTTAGTCTGGGCATCGAAGCTACCCTCCCCAGTCAACACCAAGTTGGACTCCTTTATTTTTTCCTCGAGCCCGTAGAGAGTGGCAATGAATTCAACCCCACTCACAATCTTCGCCCCACAGAAAGCCACCAGGGCGGCGCCTATCCCCCCAGCAGCTCCCGCTCCTTTAATCTCGAAGACGTCTATCCCAAAATCACGCTTGACCACCTCGCCAAACTTCGAAAGCCCGAGCTCCAGCTCCTCGACCTCTTGTGGCGAAGCTCCCTTTTGGGGCCCGTAAACGCGAGCGGCTCCTTCAGGTCCTACCAACGGGTTATTCACATCGCTTGCCACAAAAAAGCTCACCTCGGAAATCCCTGGGTACCTACCTCGAACATCGATAGCCTCGATATCCTTAAGGGAGGCGCCTTGCGGGGGGAGCCATTTACCATCCTTGTCTAAAAACCTGAAGCCCAGGGCATGAGCCATACCGAGTCCCCCATCCACAGTGGCACTGCCCCCAACCCCCACCACCAAAACCTTACACCCTTCCTCTATCGCGTCCCTTATAAGCTCTCCCGTGCCAACCGAGGAGGTGACGAGGGGATTGCGTTTCTCCGGCGGCACAAGGCAATAGCCGGACGCTTGCGCCATCTCGATTATCGCCGTCTTCTCCTCAGCGGGCAAAACTTCCCCCGAAATCACTATTTCTTCGCGAAATCCCTCCTGCAATACCGCATACCTTGCTTTTACTTCCTGCCCCGGAAGGGGTCCGCAAACCGTAACGGCACGAACATCCGCTCCCGTCGCCGTGGTTACGGCGTCAACCGTTCCCTCCCCACCATCCGCCATCGGACACTCCTCTATCACCGCGTCGGGGAAGACCTCCCTCACACCAGCGGAGATCTCTCTCACGCACTCCACCGCTGTGAGACTCCCTTTGAACTTGTCAGGCGCAACAACCAGTCTCATTGATTCTCCTTTCGGTCTGACTTAAATATCCCACTTGGCCATCAACATGATTCAACTTGTGGATGTGGAAAAAGTCTTTCTGCTTTATTTACTAGCAAGGTCGAGTGCTACTCGAACTGCCTCATCGGGCTTCTCCACCCGAACGATGGGGAGCTTGTTCTCGCCACCGAGATCCCAGGAGCTTATCCCCACCACAGGCTTCCCCATCTTGAGTGCCAGCGCTATCTCTGAAAGCGTGCCGAGCTCCCCGCCAACCGCGACCATCGCGTCGCCAGCCATCGCCACAATCACGTTCCTCCCCTCGCCCATGCCAGTAGGGATGGCTATGGTAAGCCACCTCGATGCCCCTTCCCTATCACGACCGGGAAGTATACCAACAGCCTCGCCGCCTGCCTCTTTTGCGCCCTTTGCCGCCTGGTCCATCACGCCACCAAGACCACCGCAAACCAGGATATGCCCAAGCCTGGCGACCTCGACACCAACCTCCCTCGCAATCTCACCAATCTCGTCCCCGCAAACTGAATTTCCAACGACTGAAATGTACAAAGCTCACCTCCTGGACCGCTCGAGATAATTCAATTTTCCAAGACTAATTCTAATCCCAAGGCGTGAACCTATGGCCAGAACAAAGTTGACATTCCTATTTCACTGGTGGAGAATTTACCTGCTTCGTAGGGAATGCTTTGCTTCTTTGACGGACTTCAAAGCTCATCGGTTGAGATCAAGGCAAGCAAGCTACAAGCCAAGGGGGAAACGATGGCAAAGAAGGTTTTGGTTACGGGTTCGTGCGGGTTCATGGGACCCTATATCATCAAGGAGCTCCTAAAAAAGGGCTACGAAGTCAGAGCTACTGACTTGCCAGGCGCGGATTACAGGCACGTAGAGCCACTTTCGTGCGAGGTTGCCCATGCCGACCTCCTCAAAAAGGACCAGGCAAAAGAAGTTTTCAAAGATATCGACTATGTGATACACACCGCGGCAAGAATGAATTATTACATGGAAAGGTGGGAATACGAACTCGCCAACTACCAGGTAACCGTAAGCACCTGCGAGGCGGCACTCGAGGCGGGGGTCAAGAAATTCGTTCACTTTTCCACGTGCGACACCTATGGTCCACCCCGCAAGGTCCCGGTGGACGAATCTTATCCCCAAAAACCAATAAATCTCTACTCAATCACGAAGCTTTACGGCGAGCTGGCTGCTCTCAAATTTCACAAGGATAAGGGTCTTCCGGTAACCGTTATCCGGCCAACCACAATCTACGGGCCACGCTGCGTATATGTAATGGGAATCTTCCTGGGGCTCCCAGTGATGCTCAAGGAGATGGGAATCGACTTCTTCTACACGCCAAAGGGTGGAATTCTCGCGAACCTCGTTCACGCGGATGACGTGGCTGGAGCCGCGGTCTTTCTCATGGAAAAGAAAGAGGCAATCGGGGAAGCTTATAACATCTCAGATGACTCACCCGTTCCCGCGGGCAAATTGATGGAAACCCTTCTGAATTCAGTGGGAATCGAGACGAAACCGCTCTATCCGCTTCCTGGTCCTATGATTGCCCTTGTGGCAACACTCGGCTCCTTCATGCCAAAAGCTTTCTTTACCGCTGTTACGGAATACCTCCAGAAAAGCTGGGATCGCGTAATAATCGAGCACAAGCTTCTCCCAATGTTGAAGCCGAGGCTCGATCCTGGATTTACCGCATTCGGGAGGGGAGACTACTACTTCGACAACTCGAAGATAAAGAAGCTTGGCTACGAACTTCGTCATCCCGACCTCCGCAAAGGCTGGTTCGAGACAACGAGATGGTTCATGGAGGAAGGGTGGGTCCCAACCTACGAGCAGGTCGGAGCGCCAGGAGACTGACCACTTCGCATGCTTTAGCATAAGAAGCGCTTCGCTCAGTGGCATGCTCTCTCTTGCGCGCTGGTTGCCTGCTTTTTGGGGTATTTCCACACAGTCCCCAGGCAGAAAGGTTGATGTTTGTCATTTACACAGAAGATTCCTTTTGTTATCCTACAAACTGTCCTCTGAGAAAAGAGGGAGCCTAGCGCGCTCACATTCCCCTAGAACGCGAAAAGCGGCGTGGAGGAGGTAAAAATGGCTAACGAGCAGCAAGAAATTCTAAATCAGGAAATCGCGAAGCTCGAGGAGGAAACGAGGAAGCTCGCGGCAAAGATGCAAGAGTTGGTCGGCATCGATTGCACCTCGGGAAGTTGTGTTTTCGACCCCGCGATGGAAAATGTTGAAAAAAAACTCGAAGAAGTGCGCAAACGCGCGCAAACCCTGGAAAGCATCAAGAAAGCCCTGCGCGAATGTGGGGGGGAGGTCTAAGGGCAGCAAGTGCGCCTCGAGCATTGAGACCCTTTCTCCAAAAATTCCCGCGCAAAAAGTAAGAATTTTAAAGCCAAAAGCGTTCCTCCTGGAAACGGGAGTGGCGATTGCTCACGAGAGGATTCAGGGAGCACTAAATTAAAACCGTCGAGTATTTATTCGCTACCCTGCGTTTTGAGGTTGTTCGATGACAAAAGTTAACCCGCAATTCGCAAAGAAAATGAGTCAGGTAGAATCTGCCCTGGATGTCAGATACTGCTTCGGGTGTAGCGCGTGTGTGGCGGAGTGTCCTGCCGCCCTCCGTTTCAAGGAATTCAACCCTCGGGAGATTGTCATCTCGACGTTGCTTGGAGTCGCGGAAAACCTCATAGAAGCGGACTCCGTAATATGGCAATGCGCCACTTGCTATAAATGTTACGAGCGTTGCCCACAGAATGTTCATCCGGTGGATGTCATAACGGCACTAAAAAATATCTCATTCGCCGCTGGAAACGCTCCCGAGGGGGTCTCCTCCCTACACAAAGCGGTGCTCGAAAACGGCTCCATAATCGCTCCCTCAGAGGCAATCCAGAAAAGAAGGGCGAAACTGGGGCTCCCGGCGTTCAGCCATGCTACCCTCCACGTCCCAGAAGCTTCAGGCAAGGGGGGTGAGTAGCGTGGCCGAGGATGCGTATCTTCTCTTCCTGGGTTGCATGATTCCTCTCCGTCATCCCCAAATCGAGCTGGCGGCAAGAAAATCCATGGAAAACCTCGGTGTAAGCCTTCGCGAATCCAGCGAATTTACCTGCTGCCCCGAGCCGTGGAACATGAAGGCTTCCAGCCTCGAGAAATGGCTCTTGATTGCGGCTCGGAACCTGGCGGTAGCGGAAAAGGAAGGCTCACAACTACTGACCCTCTGTAACGGTTGTTTCTCCACACTCACCGAAGCTTCTCACCTTCTAGCCCAGAACAAAGGCGGAATAAAAGAAAAGGTAGTAAAAGACCTCTCTTCGATGGGATTTTCCTACTCCGGAAAAACGAGTGTGCATCACGTGGCGCAGGTTCTATGCGGAATGGAGGAGAAAAGAGTTTTAGCCAGCGCAAAAAAGGAATTGGGCGGGCTGAAGGTAGCTCTGCACCACGGTTGCCACCTTCTCAGGCCCTCCGAAATCCTCGGCTTTGACGACCCCTTCGAGCCACGTCTTCTGGAGGAATTCGTGAGGCGCCTCGGCGCCGAACCAGTCGCCTACAGGGGTTATACCGATTGTTGTGGGAGGGCAACCCTGAATAGAGATGCTTCCCTTGAGATGGCAGAGCAAAAACTCAGCGCGATGGAGAAAGAAGATGCTGACTGCGTGGTGGTCGCCTGCCCGGCGTGTTTCGAGCAGTTCGACCTCGGGCAAGTAGAGATATCCCGCCGCCTGGGAAAAAATCACCAGCTCCCAGTTATCCATATCTGCCAACTTCTCGCCCTGGCGCAGGGTGAACCACCCGAGTCGCTCGGTCTGGAGCGGCACAAGATAGCAATAAAGCCGCTTCTTGCAAAGATTGGAGAATGAACACAGTGTCGGAAATGGTCGAGATAAGATGGCACGGACGTGGAGGGCAGGGGGCGGTCGCCTCCGCCGAAATGTTCGCACTCGCCGCCATAGAGGAAGGAAAATCAGCCCAAGCTTTCCCCAGTTTCGGGCCGGAAAGGAGAGGGGCTCCGGTCATGGCTTTCACTCGGGTTGGAGATGACTATATCTACCTTAGAACTGGCATAACCGAGCCGGACGTCGTGGTGGTCCTCGACCCCAGCATAATGCGAGCCACCGATGTCACTGCCGGAATCAAGGATGGCGGGAAGATAATCGTGAACACCTCCAAGGCAAAGGAAGAAATCAAAGAAGGCTTTGGGATAAAACACGACCTCTACACCGTGGACGCCACGAAGATAGCCATGGAAGAGGTGGGAAGGCCAATCACGAACACCACCATGATGGGCGCGCTTGCAAGGGTTACCAACCTAGTAACGCTAGAGTCCCTAGAGGAACAGATACAAAAAAGGTTTCCAAGTGTGGCAGACGCGAATATAAGGGCAATGCGCCGAGCATATGAGGAAACAAAAGTGTAACATCCGAAAGGAGGAGGTTTTTGAGCAACCCTTCAGAGGGTAAGGAAAAGGATATACCGCTTGCCGCAACCATATCCAAGCCTGGCTCGGCAACCGAGCAGAAGACAGGCGAGTGGAGGTCTAAGCGTCCCCAAAGGGATGATTCGCTTTGCGACAAGTGTGGGATCTGCTGGATTTTCTGCCCCGACGCCGCTATCTATATCAATGAGGATGGTTATTATGAAGTCGATTACGACCACTGCAAGGGCTGTGGCATTTGCGCCCGGGAATGCCCGATGGGGGCGATAAAGATGGTGGACGAGGGGGAATGATGGCAAAGCGTACTGGGCTCGAGGTATCGCTTGCCGTAAGCGAAGCCGTAAAAATGGCAAGGGCGGAAGTAATTGCCGCCTATCCTATAACTCCACAGACGCACATAGTGGAAGAGCTTTCCCAGATGGTCGCGGATGGAGAGCTAGACGCGGAATTCATCCTGGTGGAGTCCGAGCACTCAGCCATGAGCGCTTGCTGTGGCTCCTCAGCAGTGGGAGCGAGGTCTTTCACAGCTACCGCTTCACAGGGGCTTGCGCTTATGCATGAAGTTCTCTACATCGCATCCGGGCTACGCCTCCCTATGGTGATGGTTGTCGCAAATCGAGCGCTATCGGCTCCCCTCTCAATCTGGGGCGACCATAGCGACGTGATGGCGGAGCGGGATTCCGGCTGGCTACAGTTCTTCGCTGAGACTGGCCAAGACGCTTTTGACCTGACCATACAAGCATTCAAGATTTCCGAAGACCACCGAGTTCTCCTCCCATCCATAGTAAACCTCGACGGCTTCACCTTGACCCACGTGATAGAGCCAATTCTCTTGCCAGAACAGGGCGAGGTAGATGCCTTCCTCCCATCTTATGAGCCACCTTCCAGGCTCGACCCCCAAAAGCCCACCACCGTAGGGCCTGTGGGCTTCCCGGAAATCTACACCGAGGTTAAGAAACAGCAGAACGACGCGCTTCTTGGCTCATACGAGGTGATACTGGAAGTCTGGGACGAGTTCGAAAAATCCTTTGGGCGCGGATACAAGCCTATAGAGCATTACAAAACCGAAGACGCGGAGATTCTCATAGCCATAGCGGGGTCGATGGCGGGGACGGCAAGGATTGCCGTGGACGGGATGAGAGAGGAGGGAAAGAAAGTTGGGCTTATAAGGCCAAGGCTCTGGCGCCCCTTCCCATTCGAGGAATTCAGGAATTCCGTAGCGGGAGCAAAAGCCCTGGCGGTAGTGGACCGCTCTCTATCCTTCGGCGGGCAAGGAGGGCCCATGTGTTCCGAGATGCGGTCTGCCCTCTTTCCCCTGGATGAGAAACCGGTGGTCACTAGCTATATCGCTGGGCTCGGGGGAAGGGACATAACCATCGAGAACTTCCGCACCATAGTTTCGGACACTGAGAGGGTCCTGGAAGAAGGATATGGCGATGAATACAAACTTATCGGGGTGAAGGAGTAATGGCAGAAGAGCCAGAAAGAAAACAATTCGTTCCCCGCATCATTCCACCACGAGAGTTGTTCGCGGAGGGAAACAGGGCATGTCAGGGCTGCGGCGAGATTTTGGGCGTGAGGTTGGTCATGAAAGCCGCAGGTCCGCAAACGATAGTGGTGAGCGCCACCGGCTGCCTCGAGATAGTCTCGAGCTCCTATCCTGACACCGCATGGAGGGTTCCATGGATACATATAGCGTTCGAGAACGCCGCCGCGGTAGCAGCAGGCATAGAATCTGGAATAAAAGTTCTCAGGCGAAAGAACAAATACACCGACCAGAGGGTGAACATAATTGCCTTCGCCGGTGACGGGGGAACCGCCGATATAGGAATCCAGGCGCTTTCCGGAGCGGTAGAGAGAGGGCACGATTTCACCTATGTATGCACCGACAACGAAGCTTACATGAACACCGGAATCCAGCGCTCCTCCTCCACCCCATACGGCGCCTCCACGACCACCAGCCCGGTAGGCAAGAAGTCAAAGGGGCAAAACACGCCAAAGAAAAACATGCCCATGATAATGGCGGCTCACGAAATCCCTTATGTCGCGACGGCTTGTCCCAGTTATCCCTACGACCTTCTCAACAAAGCAAAGCGCGCGATTGCGACCCGAGGTCCGGCTTACCTCCACATATTCTCTCCATGCCCAACCGGCTGGAGACACCCAACCGACCTAACCGTAGAGATTGGAAAATTAGGCGTCGAGAGCGGGGTCTTTCCCCTCTACGAGATTGTGGATGGAAAACTGAAGCTTAACGTGCGGTTGGAGAAAAGAAGGCCCGTCATTGATTATCTGAAGACACAGGGGCGTTTCCGCCACCTTCAACCGGAAGACGTGGAGGATATTCAGAGGAGAGTAGACGCGGGCTACCAGAAACTTCTGCGTCGTGAGGAATGTGATTCTTTCAAGGAGTAAGAAACAATGACTTTGAGAGGAAGCGTTTTAGTGCTAGGCGGTGGGGTCGGGGGGGTAGAGGCTTCGCTCGATCTTGCGGAAGCTGGTTTCAAAACCTACCTGCTAGATACCTCCCCTTCAATCGGGGGTGTCATGGCACAGCTCGACAAGACCTTCCCCACAAACGACTGCTCCATGTGCATCCTCTCGCCAAAACTGGTGGAGGCTGATCAACACCCGAATATAGAGATAATCGCTTACTCAGAGCTCGAATCCCTGGAAGGCAACCCTGGCGACTTCACGGCAACCATCAGGAAAAAAGCAAGATACGTTAAACCCGACAAATGCACGGGATGTGGCGCCTGCGCGGAGGCTTGCGTCCTTCGGGGGAGGATACCCGATGATTTCAACATGGGACTCTCGATGCGTTCGCCTATCTATGTACCCTTCGCCCAGGCAGTTCCAAGGCTGGCTCTACTCGATCCAGAATCGTGCCTCCGCTTCACCAAGGGAAAATGTCGTGCCCCCTGCCTCGATGCCTGTGAACTTGGGGCAATAGACTTCGATCAGGCAGATACCACCGAAACGCTCAAGGTCGGCGCGGTAATCGTCGCAACCGGGGCTGCTCCTCACGATATTTCCAGCCTGCGCTCATATCACCCAGAGCATCCCAACGTGGTCTCGTCGCTGGAGATGGAAAGAATAATGTGCGCAAGCGGGCCGAGCGCGGGGCGGATAATAAAGCCCTCGGATGGAAAGCCCGCAAAGAGCATCGCCTTCATACAGTGCGCTGGTTCCAGGGACCAGACTTTGAATCCCTACTGCTCAAGTGTCTGTTGCACCTACGCCATAAAAGAGGCTTCGGTCATAAAGGAACACGACCCTGATATAGATTGTCACATTTTCCACCACGACCTGAGAACGTTTGGGAAACAGTTCGAGCAATTCAGGGAACGCGCCGAGAGCGAGTACAAAATCAGGTTCACCCGTTTTAGAATCCCCTCCGTAGAGATATCAGAAACCGGCGGCCTCCTCATCCGCTATCCCGAAGAGAGAGGAAGCTGGAGGGAAAAGGAATTCGACATCGTGGTTCTCTCAGTGGGACTCGATCCCCGCAACAGTCAGATTGCGGAAAAAACTGGCGTCCGGACCAACGAATATGGCTTTATTTCGACAACCAAGACCCTCCCTGTCAAGAGCTCAAAAGACGGGGTCTTTGTGATTGGCACGGCGAGCACCCCCAAAGACATACCGGAGACTGTCTCCCAGGCTTACGCGGCGGCGGCTGCGTGTTCATCTCTGCTCTCTTCCGCTCGAGGTAGCGAAATAGAAAAGAAGGAATACCCGCCCGAGATCGATGTGAGCTCGAGCGAGCCCAGGATTGGGGTGTTTGTCTGTTCCTGCGGGAAAAACATAGGCGCGGTCGTGGATGTGGACGCGGTGGTGGAGTCCGCGAAAAGTTTAGAAGGAGTGGTCTACGCCGAAAAAAACATCTACACCTGCTCTTCGGAGTCGTGCTCGAAAATCAGGGATGCCATAGGAGAACACCAGCTCAATCGCGTAGTGGTGGCAGCATGTACTCCCCGCACTCACGAGCCCCTTTTCAGGGAAACCTTGAGGGAGGCGGGCCTCAACCCTTACCTCTTCGACATGGCAAATATTCGCGACCAGTGCTCCTGGGTACATTCGGACGAGCCCGAAAAGGCAACCGAGAAAGCAAAAGACCTGGTGAGGATGTCCGTGGCAAAAGCCAGGCGTCTCTCACCCCTGCCGCCCTTGCCAGTAAAGGTAACACCCGCTGCCATCATCATCGGCGGAGGACCCGCGGGAATCGCCGCGAGCCTAGAGATTGCCCATGGGGGATATCAAACCTTCCTGGTGGAAAAAGAAGAGAGTCTGGGGGGCAACCTTCGCGAAATGAGAGAGGGAGCCACTCCAGAGGAAAAGGAAGTCTCAGATTGGCTGAAGCAAAGCCAAGTCGAGCTCGAGGCGCTCGAGAACGTAGAGGTATTCACTGGCTCAGAGATAATCGACATCTCCGGCTATGTCGGAAATTTCCACGCGACCGTCCGCAAGGGGAGTGAGGCGAAACCCATCGAAGCCGGGGTTATAATCGTCGCCACGGGAGGTCTGGAACACAAGCCCACTTCTTACCTGTATGGGAAAAGCGATAAAGTGGTAACTCTTTCAGAGTTGGAGAAAAAGCTACCCGCTGATCTCTCAGCCGAGTCGATAGTGATGATTCAATGCGTGGAATCCAGGGAAGATCCAAGGCCTTATTGCAGCCGTGTCTGCTGCATATCCGCGCTCAATAACGCAATCGCGTTGAAAACAATCCTTCCTGAATCAAACATCTACATTCTATATCGAGACATCATGGCATACGGCATCTACGAAGACCTCTACAGGAAGGCGCGCGAACTCGGCGTCACCTTTATCCGGTACGATAAGGATAACAAGCCAAGAGTCGAGGAGGCTGGAGAAAAAATAAACGTGAAGCTCGAATCGCCCGACATCCCCGCTGAGCTTGAAATAGAAGCAGATCTACTGGTTCTCTCTACCCCCGTGATACCTCATCCTTCCAACACCGACCTGTCACGCAAGCTGAAAATCCCCCTGGATGAAAACGGCTTTTTCTCCGAGGCACACGTAAAGCTCCGCCCAGTTGATTTCGCAACCAGTGGAATTTTCCTGGCTGGAATGGCTCATTACCCGAAACTCTTGGAGGAAGCCATAAGCCAGGGGCAGGCCGCGGCGGGGAGAGCCCAGGCTATACTCTCCAAGGACTTCGTGATGGGCGAGGGAGCCATTGCAAAGGTAGACCCGTCGTATTGCAGAGGCTGCGGTGCCTGTGAAGAGGTTTGCGAATTTAGCGCAATCACGCTTCAGGAAGTGCAGCCACAAATACTAGTCGCAAATGTGAACGAGGCTCTCTGTGTGGGATGTGGTATGTGCGCCGTGGCTTGCTGGAGCAACGCTATTACCATGGAAAACTTTACCGACACGCAGATAGAGTCGATGATAGAGGCTTCGCTTGAAAGCAGGGCAGGTAGTGATTGAGTTGAACGAACCGAGAATCGTTGCTTTTACATGTAACTGGTGCGCCTACGCTGGCGCCGATTACGCGGGCGTATCTAGAATTTCATATCCCCCGAACGTGAGGCTGATTCGCGTTATGTGTTCCGGGAGAGTCGAACCTTCATTCATACTGCGCGCGCTGGAAAAGGGAGCGGACGGCGTCATGGTGGGGGGTTGCCACGAAGCCGACTGCCATTACGTGAGCGGGAACAAAAAGGCACTGGAAAAAGTAGAGGAGACGAAGAAGCTCCTTGACCTTTTGGGATTGGGCGAGGAAAGGGTCAGGGTAAAGTGGATAAACGCAAACGAAGGCGAAGCATTCGCAAACGAAATCAAGGACTTCACCGAAACGCTGAAGAAGCTAGGCCCGAGCCCCATTTCTCTCGTAAAGGAGCCGAAGGAAGGGTCTCCTAAAAAGGATTTAGGGCAGATAGCAGGTGAAACTGACGCCCTCCTTTGCGTGGAGTGTGGCAAATGCACTGCCTCCTGCCCGGTCTCCAGAAGAAAACCCGATTTCAGCCCCAGGCTTGTGGTCGAAGAGCTGCTGGAAAAACTTTACCCGCAAATCGAAACGAGCAAAGAGCTCTGGGATTGCCTCACCTGCAAAACCTGTGAAGAGCGCTGTCCCTATGGGGTCAGATTCTCGGAGTTCGTAAAGGAAGCCCGGGTGGGCATAAAAGAGCTTTCAAATGATGGAAATCCTACTCGCTCCGGCCAAATTTTCTCCTGGATGCGAATCATGTCCCAGGATAGTTTAGACCAGAAGCGCTTGGGATGGGCGGAGGGGCTTGCATACAAAGAAGTATCTTCTTCCCCCGATGATTGGCTCTTTTTCGTTGGGTGCCTCCCCCACTTCGAGGTTTCTCATTCCCCCATCGAGGCAACCCCACTTTCCATAGCGAGAAACTCGATTTCGATTCTAAACAAGATGGGCATAGACCCCGTTCTCCTTCCTGACGAGAGGTGCTGCGGGCACGATCTCCTGTTTGCGGGGGAGGCGGATACATTCATAAAGCTCGCTAACAAGAACTGGCAAGCGTTCAAAGAAGCAGGGGTAAAGCACATCGTCACGGCGTGCCCCGAGGGTTACTACACGCTCGCGAGGGAGTATCCAAAGGTGGTGGATGGTTGGGACATCGAGGTCAAGCACATCACCGAAGTGGTAGCCGAAGCCTTGGATTCCGGGAGCGTCGAGCTTGACGGAGACCTCCTCAAAGAAACGAAGGTCACTTTTCAGGACCCTTGCAGGCTCGGCAGGTACATGGGCATTTATGAAGCTCCCAGAAAGCTGCTTCATGCGATAGGCGCAGACCTTCAGGAGATGGAGCACTACGGGAGCGGCTCCATATGCTGCGGAGTAAGCTCCTGGGTAAACTGCGGCGTGACCGCAAAGAATATACAGCTTTCGCGCCTTGGGGAAGCAAAAAAAACCGGGGCGAGCGTGCTCGTAACCGCTTGCCCCAAGTGCCAGATACATTTCAAGTGCGCTCTTCACGGAAAGCTTCCAGGCGATAAGGAAAATTTTGAAATCCCAATCGAGGACATTACCTCTCTGGTCGCAAGAGCTCTCGGCGGAGGTGAAAATGGCTGATTCTGTTTTGGTTATCGGCGGAGGAGTATGCGGAATACAAGCTTCCCTTGACCTTGGCGATAGGGGGCATCACGTCTATCTGGTAGAAAGAGAACCTTCGATAGGAGGACGGATGGCTCTCCTTGACAAGGTATTCCCCACCAACGATTGCTCGATATGCATACTCGCCCCAAAGATGATTACCTGCTTCAACCATCCAAACATCGAAGTGATTTCATATGCCGAGTTAGAAGAGCTTACCGGCGAGGCGGGAAACTTCAAAGCGAAAATCAGGAAAAAGGCAAGATATGTGGACGAAGACAAGTGCACGGGCTGCGGCTCTTGTTGTGAGGCGTGCGTGCTCGAGGGAAGAATCCCCGACGAGTGTAACCAAGGCTTCTCGAAGAGAAGCGCCGCTTACATTCCTTTCATGCAAGCGGTTCCAAGAGTGGCAACGATAGACCCTGAAAACTGCCTCTACGTGACGAGGGGAAAATGCAAGAGGCCATGTGTGGACGCGTGCCAGAGGGGAGCCATCGACCTTGAGCAAAAGGACCAGATTCTTACGCTAGACATAGGAGTCGTCATCGTCGCCACAGGTCTCACCATATATGACCCAACCCCGCTTGCCGAATACGGCTATGGGCGCTTCGACAATGTAATTCATAGCATGGAATACGAAAGACTAATAAACGCTAGTGGTCCCACTGGAGGCCACCTCACGAGGCGCTCGGACAGCGAACGCCCAAAGAGAATAGCCTACATCCAATGCGTGGGGGCAAGGGACCAAAGAAGCGGACATCCGTATTGCTCGAGCGTATGCTGCATGTATGCCACGAAGGATTCCATGCTCGCCTACATACACGACAATGACACAGAGAATTTTATCTTCTACACCGATTTGCGAGCCCCGGGGAAAGGATTCGATGAGTACATCAAGAGGGGGGAAGAGGAATACGGGATAACCTACATCAGGGCACGCCCAGGAGAGATAACCCAAGACGAGGAGACCAAAAACTTGAGGGTCTGGTACGAGGATACCACTTCCGGGGGGGTAAAAGACCTGGAGGTGGATATGGTAGTTCTTTCCACCGCCTTCATCCCCCGCCAGGACTCGAGAGACCTCGCAAAGAAGCTCGGCATCTCAACTGATGAATATGGCTTCTTCGCGGCATCCGATAGCCTCACATCCCCGGTAGACAGCTCCACCAAGGGGATATTCGTAGCGGGAGCATGCACCTCTCCCATGGACGTTACCGACTCCGTCACGCAAGGCGGAGCGGCAGCGGAAAGAGCTTCGGAGGTTCTGAGCATGATGGAGGCAGTAGCAAGCCCATAACAGAGCCATACTCTTTGGAAGAACCGGAAGATTTATCGAAAGGATGAGCCTTGAGGGAAGAAAACAAAGAAGAAGGGAAAGCGCAAACTCCGGCAACCGAGGAGCTTCTCCTCGGGGAACCCAGGATAGGGGTCTTTGTCTGCCACTGTGGGGCGAATATTGCCGGCTTCCTGGATGTAGAAAAGGTCACTGAATACGCGAAGACCCTCCCTAACGTGGTTTTCGCGATGCGAAATCTCTACACCTGCGCAGAGGATGGGATATCCGCCATCAAGGAAGCGATAGTGGAACACAAACTCAACCGCGTGGTCGTCGCCTCATGCACTCCCCGCACTCATGAACCCCTCTTCAGAGCAGCCTGCGAGGAAGCGGGGCTCAACAAATACCTCTTCGAGTTCGCCAACATCCGCGACCAGTGCTCCTGGGTCCACATGAACGAATGGGAAGCTGCCACAGAAAAGGCAAAGGACCTCGTTCGAATGAGCGTCATGAGGGCTGCCCTTCTCGAGCCATTGGAAGAACTCTCGATAGACATACATCCCTCTTGTCTGGTTGTGGGCGCGGGAATAAGCGGCATGAGTGCCTCACTCTCGATAGCGAAGCAGGGTTTCGAGGTTTTCCTCGTGGAAAAGGAACCCGAGGTGGGAGGGTTTCTTGGGAAGCTTAGCAGCCTGGGACCAACGGGCGCCGACCCGAAGGAAGTAATCGAAAAATATCTGAGCGAAATAGAAGGAGAAAAGCGAATACATCTCTTCACAAGCTCCCAAGTTCTCTCCATAGATGGCTATTTTGGAAATTTCCAGGCGAGGCTCGAAACACCGAAGGGAGAGGAGTCCTTCAAGGTAGGGACAATCATCGTAGCCAGCGGAGCGGAGGAGATGAAACCCCAAGGGCTCTACGGCTACGGCGAGCTGGAAGGCGTGGTAACCGAAGGCGAGCTCGAGGGCATGCTAGCCGAAGACCGACTGGAGAAAATAAACGATGTCGTCTTCATTCAGTGCGTTGGAAGCCGCGGACAACGCGTTTCCTATTGCAACAAAATCTGCTGCGCGCTGGCTATAAAAAACGCCATCGACTTGAAGAAAAAATTCCCCGCGGCGAACGTCAGCATCCTCCACAACGGCGTTCAAGTCCGTGGAGTTGTGGAGGAGGAACAGTATAAGAAAGCAAGGGAGATGGGGGTTCGCTTCAGGAAGTATTCCCCCGACCGCCTTCCCACGGTTTCAGCCGATGAGCGCTTGAACGTGAAAACCCACATGGAACTCATGGAGAGGGAAATCGAAATACCCGCCGACCTGGTGGTCCTCTCTACTCCGCTCGTCCAAACCGAGTCAGGGCTTGCGCTCAGCAAGATGCTGAGGGTTCCGGTTGGCTCGGATGGGTTTTTCTTCGAGGCGCACGTCAAGCTCCGCCCAGTTGACTTCGCTACCGATGGCATTTACGTATGCGGAACAGCACAGGGGCCAAAAAACATATCGGAAAGTGTGGCTCAGGCATACGCCGCGGCTTCCCATGCCCTCACTCCCATGAAGAGAAAAACCATGAACGTGGAGGCTGTTACTGCCTCCGTTGACCAAGAAAAGTGTATAGGTTGTGAATACTGTGCGGTTGTGTGCCCCTTCGGAGCGGTAAGCATGGTAGTCAACAAGCAAAACAACTGGGTCTCGTCTATAAACGAAGCATTATGCAAGGGGTGTGGCGCCTGCGCCGCCGGCTGCCCAACACTGGCAATCACCACCAAGCACTTCAAGCGAGAACAGACACTTGCCCAGATAGCCGCCGCTTTCCCCAATCCCAGCAAGCCTGGAGCCGACTTCGAGCCCCAGATTCTTGCCTTCACTTGTAACTGGTGCTCCTACGCAGGGGCAGACCTAGCGGGGGTCAGCCGTTTCCAGTACCCGCCGAACATCCGAATCATCCGGCTAATGTGCTCCGCGAGAATCGACCCTCTATACGTTCTGGAGGCTCTCCGGCATAATGCCGACATGGTCCTCATGTCGGGGTGCCATATCGGCGACTGCCATTACATAACCGCGAACCACGAGACGGAAGCAAGGTTTTTCGCCCTGAGGGATTACCTTGAAAGCTTAGGGGTCGAACCAGAAAGGGTTCAGCTCGCTTGGATTTCGGCTGCCGAAGGAGAGATATTCGCCCAGACTATAAGAGATATAGTCAAAAAGGCAAAAGAATTGGGTCCTATCGACAAGAGAACGCTTCGCTACAGAGAACCGGAACGTTCTCGCACATAGACCCACCCAGTGCACCACCGCTGAAACTGCTTTTAGGTTCTTCACAACAACGGTTTTTTTCTGCTACCATGAATTTTGAGAAGCTTGGAATGCCGTTTCTTCGCTTCTGTAGTTTCAAGAGAGCCCCTAATTCGGATGCGCTTCGGGCTTGAGCAGTGGAGGACACCTGCAAATCTCATGTCCCTGGTAGTTCAAAAATTCGGGGGGACATCCCTCGAAGACATAGAAAAACTGAAAAACACCGCAAAAAGAGTAGCCGAGACAAAAAGGCTGGCAGACCATGTGGTCGTGGTGGTAAGCGCGCTTGGAAAGACCACCGATGAACTCGTTGACCTCGCTCGCCAGCTTTCAGCCAGTCCACCCGAGCGCGAGATGGATATGTTGCTTTCCACCGGCGAGCAGATCTCTATGGCGCTCCTTGCAATTGCCCTCAACGAACTAGGAGAGGAAGCGGTATCCATGACGGGTCAGCAGGTGGAAATAGTTACCGACAAGGCGCACACGAAAGCGAAGATAAGGCATGTCGGGACAAAAAGATTGTTCCGGGAGCTGCGCAAGGGGAGGGTTGTCATTGTAGCGGGGTTCCAGGGGGTTACCCCTGATGGAGAAATCACCACCCTCGGGAGAGGCGGCTCGGATACAACCGCGGTGGCTCTAGCGGAAACGCTCCATGCGGACTACTGCGAGATATTTACCGATGTAGATGGAGTTTTCACCGCCGACCCCCGCCTCGTTCCCGAGGCAAAAAAAATCAGTGAGCTCTCCTTCATGGAGATGCTCGAGATGGCATCAAGTGGGGCAAAGGTTCTCCAGGCAAGGTCGGTCGAGTACGCCAGAAATTACAACGTCCCCCTGCATGTTCGATCTAGTTTTCACAGCGGAGAGGGAACATGGATAAAAAGCGAGGATGAAGTCATGGAAAAAGCAATAGTAAGTGCCGTAACTCACGATTTCGAAGAGGCAAAAGTCACCTTGATGGGGCTTCCAGATAAGCCCGGCGTTGCCGCCAGCCTCTTCGGCGCCCTCGCCAAAGCAAACATAAACGTAGACATGATAATCCAGAACGTCAGCGAAAAGAAGCTAGCCGATATCTCCTTCACGGTTCCCAAGGAAGACCTGCAGAGGACGAAGAAGGTAGTAGAGGAGCTCACGGAATCCCTGGGTGCCCGCCAGGCCATTTTCGACGATAAGATAGCGAAGATAAGCCTAATCGGGGCGGGCATGCGAAGCAATCCGGGTATCGCTGCCAGAGTATTTAGAACCCTCGCCAATGAAGGAATCAATATAGAAATGATATCCACTTCACCTATCAAGATATCGTGCGTGGTTCGAGAACAAGCCGGAGAAAAAGCAGTCAAATCTCTCCACGACCACTTTGGGCTGGGAAGTTCGGGGGGGCCGAAGGAGCCGCAAGGCTTCCAAGAGCCCATCCCCCATGAGCCTTACAGGGAGGACATTTGAAAGAAGCGAGAGTAGCCGTTGTCGGGGCAACAGGGTTGGTTGGACGCGAGATGTTGAAGGTTCTCGAGCAGAGAAATTTTCCCCTCTCCAATCTCGACCTCCTTGCCTCTGAGCGTTCGCGAGGGAAAAAACTCGAGTTCGCGGGAGAAGAGCTCCCGGTAAAGGTGTTGGGGGAGAATTCCTTTTCGAATATCGATATAGCGCTCTTTTCAGCGGGTGCCTCCATCTCGCGCGAGTTCGCTCCAATTGCGGCAAAAGCCGGCGCCGTGGTAGTGGACAACTCGTCCGCCTTCCGCATGGAAAGCGAGGTCCCCCTCGTCGTCCCGGAAGTAAACCCGGGGGACATCTCCTGGCACAAAGGTATAATAGCTAACCCAAACTGCTCGACCATCCAGCTGGTCGTTGTTCTATACCCCCTTCACCAGCACTTTGCTCTCGAGAGGGTCGTGGTCACCACGTTTCAAGCAGTCTCTGGAACGGGGAGAGCCGCTGTGGAGGAGCTAAAGCGGCAAACCAGAGAAGTCAACGAAGGAAAAACCCCCACGGTCGAAGTTTATCCTCATCAGATTGCTTTTAACGTCCTCCCCCACATAGACACATTCCTCGACAATGGCTACACGCGAGAAGAAATGAAGATGGTCAACGAGGCAAAGAAAATCATAGGGCTTCCCGAACTCGCGATAACTGCCACCACGGTAAGGGTGCCAGTCTTCGTAGGGCACAGCGAGTCGGTGAACGCGCAGTTCAAAAAGCCTGTCGAGCCGGATGATGCACAGGAGGTGCTTTCTGGGGCACCAGGGGTCGAGGTGCTCGACGACCCCTTCTCAAACATCTATCCAATGCCTATAGATTGCGCTTCCAAGGACTACACTTACGTTGGTCGGATAAGAAAAGACTTCTCGACCCAGAACGCTTTGAACCTCTGGATTGTAAGCGACAACCTGCGAAAGGGCGGCGCCCTAAACGCAGTGCAGATTGCGGAGCTTCTCGTGGATTGACTTCCCGAAGCGCCGACACCAAAAGGAGCTTTTATGCCATCTGCCACACCCCCAGAGCCTCCACAATACTTCTGCGACACACATCCGCAAAATTTTGCAGTAGCAAGGTGTGTACGGTGTGGGAAACTGGTTTGCCCACTCTGTAGGGTAATGGTGGGCAGAAACAATTACTGCCGGGAGTGCGCCTTCGAGCGCACTAGCAGCTTTCCGTTCAACCTGCCTCCCTTCCCGTTCCTGAAAAGAGGCGCCCTCCCCTTCCCAGAAGCGGTTTGGGGGGTTCGAGAAGTCATTACCATATTCCTCATCTCCATCGCGGTGGTTACTGTCTTCAACATCTTTCTTACCACCGCTCTGGGCAATCTAGTCAGCGAGACCGCCGCGGCAATCCTTTCGGTTTTCATAGGGAGCCTCTTGCTCTATTCTCTGCTGCTTGGCGGAACGTACTATTCCGTGAAAATACTTCATGGGAAAGACAGGCGTTCGCTAGGGCTTACCAGCAAGGGGGCGGGGAAAGGTTTGGCATGGGGCTTTGGAATTGGTTTGCCCCTCTTTGCGGGAGCGATGTTCCTTGCGTTCCTGTCGGAGAAGGTCTTTCCTCCCTATGAGGATTCCATTTCAAAGAGCATGCTCGAAGTCTCGAAGGGAGGGGTGCACCCGCTGCTCATATTTCT
>JAQURN010000004.1:0-6432 GCA_028715585.1 Actinomycetota bacterium
CCGATGAGAGCAAAAAAGAGCATCAACACCCCCCCCCCCAAAGCACATCCCACCTGCTGAAAGATATAGCGATATCCCTTAATAGTTCCACTGGGGTTGAGCGAGGAACTTGCCGAGAGAACCATCACAAAGCCAATGAAAACGAGGAGAAAAACGGGAAGGAGAAGAAGGTAGTTATTGTGCAAAACTTCCCTCAGCCTCGACCATATGGTTTCCGCCTCGCGTTTCTTCGAGGAAGAAGCGGGTGAATTCCTTTGCCTGCTTGGCAAGGAAGAGGTTCGATGAGGCGGCCTTTCCTCATGCTGGTATGATGCCCTAGCCCTAGCCGGTTCTGCCATGGATTGCTCCCTGTTCCAAAGATTTGACGCTTTCCTTGAACGCCTCGCCCCTCTCCTCGTAGTTGGAAAACATGTCAAAGGAAGCACAGGCAGGGGCAAAAAGAACTATTCCCCTGCCACTAGCCATTTCGCTTGCCATCCTGACAGCCTCAAAAATATCGTTCGCCACATAGGTTTTATCGCTTACGATGCTCTCTCCTAACTCCTTGAGAGCCGAAAGAATCTCGGGAGCTGATTCGCCAAGCAGCACTACTCCTTTTACCTTGGACGCGGAAATTCCCGAGAGAATCTCGGTCACGAGGTTAGTCAGGTCAAGACCTTTGTTTCTCCCTCCTATTATCAAAACCATTGACTCCTCAAAACTTCTCATCGCCTGAATTGCCGCATGGGGATTCGTAGCTTTTGAATCGTTGTAGAAGGAAACTCCATCCACCTTGTCAACAAACTCGAGTCTGTGTTCCATCCCCTTGAAATTACGCAATGCTTCCCTTATAAGGATGGGGCTCACCTCCAGACAAAGTGCCACAGCGACTGCTGCCATGGCATTCAATAGGTTGTGAAGTCCCACCAGCGAAAGCTCGGAGGTTCTAAAAACTTCACCAGCATTAAAGGGGGGACCAGCAAAAACAACATCTCCGCGTAAAAATATTCCCTGGTTGCTTTGCTCTAAGCCAAAGGAAATTTTTCTGGATCTCGCCCTTTCTGCCATATCACAGGTAAATTGGTCGTCCCTGTTATAGATGAAATAATCATCCGCTAGAGCATTCTCTATGAGGCGCATCTTTGCCTCCCTGTATTCATCCATATTGCGGTGCCAATCAAGGTGGTCCTCATCAAGATTGAGCGCTAAAGCTATGGGCGCTCTGAACCTGTCTATGTTTGCGAGTTGGAAACTCGAAGCCTCGACAACAAGGATATCTCCAGAGTTGGTCCTTCCAAGCATGCCAACCAGGGGCTTGCCAATGTTTCCACAGGCAAAGGCTCTAATGCCACTGCTTTGAAGAATCGCCTCAATCATAGAAACTGTAGTCGTCTTGCCATTTGTGCCAGTTACCGCGACGATGTCACCATCTACCAGCCGGTAACCTAGTTCGAGCTCACTTATAACAGGAACGCCAATCTCTCTCGCTCTCTCAAGCACTTCAGAGCATTGAGGCACCCCAGGGCTGGCTACCACCCAGTCGTAAGTCGGCATATCGGGGAGGTAATCGACACCAAGATTCACCTCTACGCCAAAGGAAGAAAGTTCGCTTGCCCTTGCCGAGAGAGCGGGCGAGGCTTCTTTATCAACGACCTTCACGTGAGCGCCGATGTCCGCGAGAACCCTGGCAGAGGCGTAGCCGCTTTCGCCAAGCCCAACTACGAGAATTTTTTTTCTCTCAAACTCATTCCATCTACTCATTTAGGCACTCTCGACACAAAATCAACATAAAACATGGCAAATCCTATGAGCACCATGAAGCCGCACACAAGCCAAAATCTCACAATCACCGTGAATTCAGGCCATCCCGTAAGCTCGAAGTGATGGTGAATTGGAGCCATCTTGAAAACCCTTTTCCCCTTAGTTACCTTGAAAACGGCAACTTGAATAATTACAGAAAGAGCTTCTATCACAAAAAGCCCACCGATTATCAACAGCAGAAATTGTGTCCTGGTCATAATCGCGGTAGCTGACATGACCCCACCAAGAGCAAGAGACCCAGTGTCGCCCATGAATATCTTCGCTGGAGCGGCATTCCACCATAGAAATCCCGCGCATGCCCCGAGAACGGCCCCGCATATTATTGCCACATCAAGAGCAGGTTGGCCTGTGAAGGTATAAAAGTTTGGATGCTCGCTCACAGGGTGGCGAAACATCGTAAACGCAATCAGTAAATAAGCTGCCATTACCATCACCATGGAGCCACTCGCAAGGCCGTCCAGTCCATCAGTGAGGTTAACCGCATTAGAGGAGCCGCTTATCATGATAAAAACCCAAATGAAAAAGAGCCAGCCGATGTTCAAAAATGTCCTTCCCAGAAAGCTGAATTCAGTTGGAAGCTTCGGGTAAGACTTGTAACTATACTGAGTAGCAAAGTACGTGAAGCAAATCGCGATAACGAGTTGGCCCAGAAATTTGAGGCTGGGGCTGAGCCCAAGGGAACGCTTTTTTCTGACCTGAATCACGTCATCGATGAAACCAAGAGCTCCGCATGCCATCATTGTTCCAATGACGGCGAGCCCCTCTGGAGTCCTCTCGGAAAAAATCATGTATCCAACCAGGGTTCCTATCACCAGTAAGACGCCACCCATCGTGGGGGTTCCCCCTTTCACGAAATGCGCCTTTGGCCCATCCTCTCGTATTACCTGGCCATAATCCTTCCTCCTTAAAAACTTTATGAGGAGCGGCGTAAACACCAGGCATATGATGCCAGCGACAGTGGCAGCACCAAGCACGCTATACAATTTTTAAGAAACCTCCTCCAGATATCTCTCCATAAATTTGGCAACCTCTTCCATGGACATAACCCTCGAGCCCTTGACGAGAATCACGTCGCCCGGCTCCGTTATGTCCTTCAGTATCCCGCATGCCCGAGAGATATTTGCGCAATGGAAAACACTTCCCTCTGGATGCCCCCTCTCAAGAGCCCCAACCGCGATATCTTGTGCCCCTCTGCCCACCGTAACTAGAATGTCAACCCCAATCGAAGAAGCGTGTGAGCCCATCGAGCGATGATATTTCTTGCTATCCTTCCCAAGTTCAGCCATATCTCCTAAAACGGCTATGGTCCTTCTTCCATTGACCGTGAAAGTGGAGAGGAAATCCAGGGCGGCTTTCATAGAAAGGGGATTGGCATTGTAGGAATCATCAATTACTATCTTCCCATCCTTCATATGTCTAACCTGCATCCTTCCAGGAGTAACCACGGCTTTCTCGAGCCCTCTTTTTATCTCCCCCTCGTCAATCCCCAGGATGGCAGCCACCGATGCTGCCGCCAGTGCGTTTTTGACCAGGTGACTCCCCCAAGCGGAAAGTCTTACCTCTGTTGAAAGTCCGGGTCCTTCTATCTCAAAAATAGGATGAAACTTGCCATCGTGCCCAATGACACGAGCGCGATAGCGTGCCCGTGGGGAAAAACCAAATTTTACCACCTTTGCGCGAGTTTTTTTCTCAATCCAACTCGTCCAGCCGTCTTCGGCATCAAGAAAGAGAAACCCATCAACAGGCAAAGCTTCGGCAAGCTCGGATTTAGCTTTCGCCACGTTCTCTACGCTTCCAAAAATTTCCAGATGAGACGGACCAATGTTTGTAATAATCCCAAGATTGGGCTTCGCGATTTCCGCGAGCTTAGCAATATCTCCGATATGACGAGCGCCCATTTCGCATACCAATAATTCAGTGGATTCATCAGCAGTGGCGATTGTAAGCGGAAGCCCTATCTCGGTGTTGTATGTGCCGGGCGAAGCCACAACGCGATGGCTAGTAGAAAGGATAGAACGAAGAAAATCCTTCGTGCAGGTCTTCCCGGTAGTGCCGGTTATGCCTATTACCTTGGCAGGTATTTTTTCTCTGAGAGAGTGCGCGAGGTCTGCAAGCGAGGAAAGGGTATCGGTGACGAAAATCAAGGGGAAGGTTGGATTTTCCTTTTTGAACTTTGCCGCTTTAGCGTTTCCCCTTTCGACAACAGCCGCCACCGCGCCCTTTTGGGCTACATCCCCCAGAAAGCCATGCCCATCCCTTCTGGCTCCCTTCAAAGCAAAAAAGATATCCCCTTTGCGAACGAGCCTCGAGTCAACCGCAATCCCTTTGATTTTGCGTTCTTTGGAGTTTTCTATCTCTCCGCTCACCATCTGCGCTATTTCACGCAAATCAAGCCTTTGCACCCATGACCTCCTTCAAACAATCCGTTGCTACCTCACGGTCGTCAAATGGGATAGCTTTATTTCCTATGAGCTGTTCTTTCTCGTGCCCCTTTCCAGCAATAACCACGACATCACCTGGCTTTGCTTCCTCAACCGCCTTGCGGATTGCCTTTCGGCGGTCAACTTCCACGGCATACCTCGACGGGGGAAACTCACCCCGGACACCTTCCAGCATCATTTCTATGATGGACATAGGCTCCTCGCCGCGAGGATTATCGGAAGTCAATATACAAAAGTCGGACATCTCGACGCCGATTTTACCCATCAATGGTCTTTTAGACCTGTCCCTATCTCCCCCGCACCCAACCACCAGTATCACCCTTCCATCACATACCTGCCTCGACGTTTCTAGCAGTCCCTTCACTCCCTCGGGAGTATGCGCATAATCAACAACGACCTCAAAAGGCTGGCCGCAATAAATGCTTTCGAAGCGCCCGGGAACTCCCTCCATTTCCCCTAGCGCCAACTTGATGTCCTCCTTTTTGGCTCCAGCTTCCAAGCCGACTCCCGCGGCAGCAAGACAGTTATATACGTTGAACTTCCCTTTCAGTTTGCTTTCCACTAGTATTTCTCCACCAGGCCATTTCAGCAGAAAGCGGTTTCCCTCAGGCAACAAACTGACATCTCGCGCCATGATGTCAGCATTCCTCTCGATGCCATAGGTCATGGAGGGCAAATTTGACTCTCCGAAAATTCTCACCCCAAAGTCATCATCGATATTGATAATTGCTTTCCTATCCTCACCATAGTCCGCTTCCATGAAAAGAGAACTTTTGGCGGAAAAATATTCCTCAATCGAAAGGTGAAAATCCAAGTGGTCCTGGGTGAGGTTGGTAAAGACAACTACGTCGAATTCGCATCCCTTCACCCTCTCTAGCTCAAGCCCATGCGAGGAAACCTCCATCGCGACCGCCTCGACTTTTTCGTCAACCATCCTACGAAGGAGCTTCTGCAGGTCCAGTGACTCTGGGGTCGTCCTGATAACTGGCTCTATTCTGGAACCAATGTGGTTCTCTATCGTCCCAATGATTCCCGTTTTCATCCCCATCCGCGAAAGTATCTTCTCAATCAGAAAACAAGTAGTCGTTTTGCCATTGGTTCCAGTAACCCCAACGAGAAAAAGGTCACGCGACGGATTTGAATAAAAGGCACAAGCACACTGGGCAAGAGCAAGGCGACTATCCGCAACCTGTATCTCTGTCACGTTTTCGGGAATGTCCTCATAGGAAACCTTCTGAGTGAAAACGACCTCTGCCCCTCTCTTCACTGCTTCCTTTATGTAGAGGTGTCCATCTGTTTTTATCCCCTCTATGCAAAAAAAAGCCTCTCCCGGCTTCACAAGGCGGCTATCGTAGCTGAGACCCTTGATTTCGGGGTCTCGATAGTTTTTTACTTCCAAAACATTTACATTGCTTATGAGTTCCGAAAAAAGCATCTTTCACCCTCGGCTCAACAAACCCCTTCCGCGTTAACCCGCAGTAGAAAGTCCTTCAGCTTTATTCCACAGGGACGCTTGGCGGAATGTTCATCTTATGCAAGGCAAACTCCATTATCTTGGAAAAAAGAGGGGCACTAGTTTCCCCTCCCCATATGGGAGACGGCTCGTCCAAAACTACCAGGCAGACGATTTTTGGCTTTTCAACAGGTGCAAACCCTACAAAGGTTGCCATATAACCTCCACCATAACCCTTGGATTTTGCCAAGGGCTTTCTAGCCGTCCCCGTCTTGCCGGCAACCCTGTAATATTTTACCGCTGCTTTCTGCCCTGTTCCTCCCGAAGTAACTACCTGTTCAAGTATATTCGTTAGCTCAGCCGATGCACCTTCTGGGAGAACCTCCTCACCAAGACCGCCGAATTCGGCATCCGTCATTCCTTTCTCTGTAGCGGTGGCCTTCAAGAAATGTGGATATATCCTTCTCCCCCCATTGGCAACCGTCCCCGCCACGCAAGCCAATTGAAGGGGAGTTAATGAAATTCCTTGCCCGATGCTTATAGTTGCCGCGGTTGTGCCGCTCCATTCACCTAGAGAGGGAACTATGCCACTTACCTCCCCAGGAAAGTCAACACCTGTTTTGTGACCAAGCCCGAACTTGTCGAGATACTTAGCCAAACGATCTTCCCCGAGCTGAAGCCCCACTTTTATGGTTCCTACATTTGAGGATTTGCTAATCACCTGAGAGAACGACATCG
>JAQURN010000004.1:6442-23737 GCA_028715585.1 Actinomycetota bacterium
TGGGGTGTGGCCTCAGTAAAAACCTTATCGGCAACCTTCAGTTGGGGAGGTACTCCAATGGGTGTATTGGAGTTCACAATGCCTTCGGACAGAGCAGCCGAGGCGGTAACGATTTTCAAGGCGGAGCCGGGCTCGTAAACGTCTGTGATGGCACGGCTCCGCATGCACTCGGGTTTTAAATCCTCTCTGCTATGGGGATCGAAGCTGGGAGCGGTAGCCATGGCAAGCACGTTCCCGGTGTTACATTCCATGACCAATGCGGTTGCGCTCTTGGCAGAATAGTTAGACAATCCCTCCTCCATAACTTCCGCGGTATATTTTTGTATCTCGGCATCCAGAGTGAGCTGGATATCGGTCCCCTCAACGGGCGCGACCTCGGTTTTCACGGTACCAGGGATGGGCTTTCCAGATGCGTCCTTCTCCAAAAAAACCTTTCCTGGTTTACCGCCGAGAAGGTCTTCATAGAAAAGCTCTATGCCTGACTGCCCCTTGTTATCGATATCAACAATGCCAACTGCCTGTGCCGCGCTTTTACCAAGGGGATAGAATCGACGGCTCTCATCAATGAATCCAATGCCTTCAAACTCGCACTTTTCTATCTTCCTTACCAGGGAGGGATCCGCCTTGCGCACAATGTAGGCAAAGCCTGAATCGGAGGTGAGTTTTTTTAACACCTCCTCCTCGTCCTCCCCCAAAACCTCAAAAATTTTCCTCGCTACCTTTTTGGGGTTTTTAACAAGGTATGGGGTGGCATAGATGGTTTTGGCATCCTCGCTAACAGCCATAATCTCGCCGTCGCGGTCCAAGATGGTTCCACGCTTGGAGCTAACCTGGATATGGTCACTTCTTTGCTGGAGGGCTAGCTTCTGGTATCGACCGGCATCTATGACCTGCAAAAACAGAAGCCTCACACCTATCGCCGCTAAACAAAGAAAAGAAAAGAAAACAATAAATACAAGCCGTTTATCATGAGCGGCTCTTCGAGACATGTTTCTACCTCCTACTCAAAGAGGCAGGCTCCTCGTTGTTTATGGTAACTTCAGCCTTTTCCTTCTTTTCACCTCTTTGTGAATGCTCGGCGGCTTTCTCTTTGTAGGTTCTAGATGAAGCCAATTCGCTTCCGTCACCCTTGTACCTCAAATAAACGACCTCTGAAGGTTCCGCCATGCCAAGTTGGTCCTCCGCGATTCTAGAGATTCGCTCCGGGGACTTCAGGCGCGCGAGTTCGCCCCGCAAGTCCCTTTGTTTCGATTTTTCTTCCTCGATTTGGCTTTGAACCTTCTCCTCTTTTGCCGCATTCGCGGCAGCAAAGTTGAGCAGGACGAGTGAGAAAACGCAAATTAAGGTAATCACAAAGGAAACGGAAATCAAAAACCAAAATCCTGGTTTCTTTTCTGCCTTTCCCTTAGGGGCTTTCTTTTTTTTCGAACGTTGTTTCTGGGATGACAACTAACCCTCCCTTCGTTCGGCAACACGAAGCTTGGCGCTTTTGCTTCTTGGATTAGATTCGATTTCCTCTCTTGTTGGCACCACTGGTTTTTTGGTCACCACCATCAGTGATGGGGCGGTAAAAAGAGGATGGGTGGGCGGATAGCCAGATTCTCTTGCCAGAGAGCCGAACATCTGCTTTACCAATCTATCCTCCAGGGAATGGTAGGAAAGCACCACAATCCGCCCACCCGATGCCAGGCATTCAACCCCTTTTGTTATCACTTCTTTCAAACTATCCAATTCCTCATTAACCGCGATTCTAAGCGCTTGAAAAGTCTTCCTGGCTGGATGTTTGCGCCCCCTCCTCGCGCCCACAGGAACCGCGTCCTCTACAATCTTCACGAGTTCAAAGGTCGATTTAATCGGCCGGCGCTCCCGAGCCTGGACTATGAAGCGGGCAATTCGCCTTGCCCATTTTTCCTCTCCATACTGGTAGAGAATCTTTGCTATCTCTCCCTCGGAAAAGCTATTCACAATCTCTCCAGCGGTTTTCTTGGCATCAGGACCCATCCGCATGTCCAGCAATCCGTCATGTCTAAAACTAAAGCCCCGAGAGGAATCCTCTAGCTGAAGGGAAGAGAACCCCAGGTCAAGTAGAATGCCATCTACTTGCTCCACTCCTTCTCTATCAAGAACGGAGCGTATATTTCTGAAATTTTCGCAGTAGAGGCTGACCTTCCCCACCGCCGAGATTTCCCCAAGCCGCGACTCCGCAACTTCAAGGGCTTTCGGATCTCTGTCAATACCAATGACCTTTGATTCCCCTCGCGCAACCCGGAGGATGGAAAGTAAATGCCCACCTGTTCCAACCGTTGCATCAACTATCACCTTTCCCTTTCCTGGCCGCAAAAACTCGATTACCTCTTGAACCATCACTGGTTGATGGATGGCGCTGGAAGTATCCCAATCCAAAGTCAAACCCCGAGCCTAGAAGCAGCCTCTTCATAGCGCTCCTCACTCTCTTTGTTATAGCGTTGCCACTTCTCGGGATCCCAAATCTCCGCCTTGTTAGAAAGGCCAATGACGATAGCTTCTTTTTTGAGTTCAGCCATTTCCTTCAAGTGCTGCGGAATCAGAATCCTCCCTTGGGCATCGGGTATAAGTCTGGTTGCATTTGAGAAAAAGAGACGAGTAAATCTCCTAGTGTCTTCATTTCCCTCCGGCATCTCCGCTATTTTTGCCACCTTCTTCTCCCACTCAGCCATCGGAAAGAGAAGAAGACACGCATCAAGCCCCTTTGTAACCACCAAGCCGGAGGCGAAATCTTCTCTGAATTCCTTCGGCAGGATGATTCTTCCCTTATTATCGATACTTCTTACCGATCGCCCAAGAAGCATTTCAACTCTCCACTTTTACTGTTCTTTCCGCCACTTCTAACCACAAAGTATGACTATTCCGCCACAATTCCCCACAAAAGTCAAGTCCTCCTTGATTTTCCGCAGGAACATTTCTTTCTTGGATACTGTGGAAATGTGGATTATATTGTGGAATAACGATTTTATACATACAACATATTGTGTAATAAGCACCTCAAAATATTTTTTCACCTGGAAAAAAGATTTCCCGAATTTGCGGATTCATGGGAATCCATAGGCACCTAGATATAAGATATCCCCTGCCAAACGCTAGAGAAGAAAGAAAGAATTATGTCGAACGAAAAGATTGCCGTGCTCTCCCCGCTCCCAGGGCCATTGATAAAGGCACTCCTGGCAACAAAGGACCCACATATCGCGGAAGAAGCCAAAATTGTTACTCATGAAGTGGGTTCGCCCGAGAGCCTTCCCGACACGCTTGAGGGCGCGGAAGCAATACTTGGAGACTACACATTCAAGGTTTCACTTGGGAACGACCTTCTTCGACACTGCACAGGATGCAAACTAATCCAACAGCCCTCTGCCGGATATGAACATATAGATGTACAAAAAGCCGCCGAGCTTGGCATTCCGGTAGCAAACGTACCCGGCGCCAACGCGCTTTCTGTAGCGGAACACACAATAATGCTCATTCTCGCCTGTTTGAAAAAACTCATTCTGGCACACCAAAAAACAACGAGCGGAGAATGGGCACAAGACGAAATGGCAGTCCATGGCGTATTTGAATTGTACTCAAAAACGCTCGGCATAATTGGAGCTGGGCGCATTGGGCAAGAGGTTGCAAAAAGGGCAAAACCCTTTGGATGCAAGATGGTTTACTATGACGCAAGGCACCTTGACCCAAATCTCGAAGAAGAACTCGGCATTAGCTTCATGGACCTAGACGAACTGGTTAAAACCTCCGACGTAATAGCTCTTCACATTCCCCTTACCCCTGAAACAAAAGGATTGATAAATGCCCAAAGAATCAACTCGATGAAATGGGGTTCAGTGCTGGTCAACGTCTCGAGGGGAGAAATTGTAGACGAAGCAGAGCTCGCTAAGGCACTTCAGGAAGGGCGAATCGCAGGCGCTGGCATAGACGTCTTTTCAACAGAGCCGCCCTCTAAAAACAATCCGCTGCTAAAAGCTCCGAATGTAGTTTTAACACCGCATATAGCGGGAGCCACAAACGAGTCTCGCTTGCGGATAATCGACGCCGCGATTGAAAATATAATCAGGGTTCTACAAGGCATGAAGCCAGAGAATGTGGTAAATGGGATTTGATCCGAGCTGGAGGGAAAAAATGGAATCTAACGCGATGACTTCTGCTTCCGCCATCGCTAAAGGACTTGTAAAGCTGGGCGTCGAGCGGGTTTATGGAATAGTAGGCACCTCCAATGTCGCTTTCCTGGATGCACTCTTCCAAGAACGCGAAAGCTTGCGCTACATCTCCTGTCGCCATGAACAGGTAGCCGCGAGCATAGCGGACGCGGAAGGAAGGCTCACCGGAAAGCCCGGAGTCGTCCTGGTTCATTCAGGTCCTGGCGCGCTAAACGCGATGATATCCGTCGCCAACGCATTCAAGGATTCCTCCCCAATGGTTGTAATCGCTGGAGCGGTAAAAAGGCGGCTAGTTGGAAGCGACGGGATGCTGGAAGTCAATCATTGCCGCGTCTTTTCGCCAATCACTAAGGCAACGTATCGAATCGAAAATGCCAGCGAAGTGCCAGAAGTTCTATGCGAAGCTTTCTCCGAGGCTGCGAGCGCGCCGAGGGGGCCCGTGTTGATAGAGGTACCAGAGGATGTATGGCTCGAAACCGGAACATTCGACCTGGAAGCAATCGAACCAAACGTGGATGAAGGAGGGGAGCCCTCCGAGGAAGAAGTCACCGCTGCAATAGAGATGCTTAGAAAAGGAGATTTCCCCCTCATTCTCTCTGGAGGCGGAGTTGCCTATTCAGGCGCCTCGGTGTTGCTCACCCGGTTTGCGGAAGCCTTATCTGTACCAGTAATCACAACCGGAAATGGAAGGGGCACCATTCCAGAAGACCATCCACTCTCGCTAGGAAGAGCGGGATTCGGCGGTGGAAACCTGGTGGCGGACAAAGCCCTGGAGAAATCAGACGCGCTTCTCTGTCTGGGTGCCGGGATAAGCGATATGACAACCTACGAGTTCACGCTCCCACTTGGCAACAAAGAGATATTTGTCGTGGACGTGTCGGGCAAAGTCGCCCCACAGGCGCCCAAATGCCATATCGCAGCCTCTAATGTCGCTTCTTTTTTGGAGAAGGCTCTTCTTCAGCTAGGCGAGGAAGGGTGCCCCTCCTCCGAGACTTGGGTGGAGAGAGAATTGTCCCAGGAAAAGACGCAATGGGAAGAGCTAGTAAAAGCATGTCTCAACCGCGGGGACAAGCCTGCGGGAGGAAGGGCGGTACAAGTCCTCGGTGAGACGCTCCCAGAGAACGCAATCGTGTGCGTGGGGGCGGGGATGCATCTCCTCTATCCAAATACCTTCATCAAGGCAAAACTCCCTCTCTCGTATCTGTCAACGGTCAATTTCGGCTCCATGGGTTTCTGCTTGGCGGCTTGTATGGCGGCAAACCTCGTTTATCCCCAGCGAAAATCGGTAGCCATCGTGGGAGATGGCGACATAATGATGACCATACAAGACCTAGAGACCTGCGCGCGCGAAAATATACCTGTCAAAGTTTTCATCCTCAACGACTTTTGTTACAGAGTTCTCGTCTTCAGACAAAAACTCCAATTCGGTGGGAGAATCTATGGCACCGGGCACTCGAATCCAGATTTCGTGGAGGTAGCCCAGTCATTCGGTGGTCTTGGCTTGAGAATAAAAAAAGCCTCAGAAATGGAAGGCGTTATAAGAAAGGCACTCGAGCACGATGGGATGGTTCTGGTTGACGTTCAGATAGACCCAGATGACCTACCCCCGATGAACATCGAGGCAAACTTAAGGATGTCCGCCGGACCCTAAAAGGCAAGCTGCTATGCTAAAAACTGGCATTGCGACGACTCTTGCCTGCCTTAAACTCTTTCCACCTGTCTATGAGATAGACTTTCTGGTTCTCGAAGGCGTACTGGATGTCTTCGACCACTCCCTCGGCTTCCTCGCTGGATTGGTCTTGGGTTCTGTTCGCGAATGTGGCAACTTCCCCGTAGTAGAGCGGGGAAGACAGGTCGATTAGCTTGTGAGTATTTCCCTCCCAGCAGTTGAAGATGATACTGAGGTCATAGAGACTCCGTGCCCACAGGTCAGCCGGAATGCGAAAATCGCAGTACCCCTCAGGCGAGCAACTTGCCGAGTTCGCGATATGTTCAAGCCTGCTATAGGTGTCTTTGCTTAACAGCTCTCGATAAAGCGGCGAGAAATGAGCCATCCCCATAATGAATTCTTCGACGAGCTTGGTCACGCTGATTGGAATTGGCTCCGGCTCCCAGGGGAGAGCGGTACCTTTTATCTCGACATCCTCCGCCCCTTTTACTTCCTGCCAGAAATCCTCGAATTTGCCCATTGACCGGAATATCGTTGAGAGAACGTGGAGATACATCAAGCCGAGGGTAAAAGCAGGGTCTTTCGCATTGTGCACCTTTGCCCCAAGCTTTGCCTGACAAATTTTCATTCCCCCAGTAATCGCGGATATAGTCAGCCACGCGTCTATACCAAACTGCCCCACGAAGTTATCCCATACCTCCTGCTTCGCTAGATACTCGATGAACTTTCTAGACAAGCCAAAATCTCCCCCTATCGGTTGACGAATCTTCTTGCCATAGAGGGCGGTTATAAGGGGATAAACTATAGTGTTGGTTATCGTGCCATCGTATTTGTACCGCTCGTATGCTGGGGTGACAAAGTCGTATTCATCGTGCACCACAGGGTCGAGCAAGTTGTTGACCCACTCAGGCGTGATGCTTCTGATATCCGCGTCAATTACGGCACATCCTTTTACGCCAAGGTCTAGGGCGCTTTGAAAGACAGCCCTCAGCGCGTTTCCTTTTCCAGATTCCCCCCTATAAGTCCCAACAATCTTATTCACGGTCAGCCCAATATCGGTTTTCCTGGCAACGTTTTTAGTCTCGTCGAGCGAGCCACCTTCACAGACCAAAAGAACTGATTTCATGTTGTCAAAGAAGGAAGAAAGCCCTTCCGCGACTTTCTTCATGACACCAGAAATCGTTGACTCGTTGTTGTACGCGCTTATCGCAACCATTACGTCCGCGCTTCCGACATCCTTCGTTGCCTGCGCTAACTCGAAAGAAACTGCCGGCAAAAAATCCACTGTGTATCTACCTCCTTTTTGACTCCAACTTCGTCTCCCAGGAATGTAACGATTCGTAAAATCAAATCATCGATAAAAGATAAACTAAAGACCCATCTCCTCAAACATCATCTCGCTCGGCTCGTCTTCCTTCGCGAGAAAATCCATCAGCCTTTCCCACTGTGGAACCATTTCGAGATAGAGGGAATATGGATTGACGCTGGGAGGGGCATCGTATCTAGCAAGAAAGATGTTGTTCATGCTTTCCTTGAAACCAAGCCCATCGTCTTCCTTTATGGCATTAAGTCCCATTAGGACGGAGGTCTTGTATATCAAATCCTCCAGGTTGTCCCTCATGCAGCAACCAGGATATGGATCGAGCTCCTCAACGGAGACCTGCCTCAGCCCGCGCGTTTCATCCTGCTTCTTTAGTTTTTCCCTCGCGTAGATAAACCTGTATATGTCCTCCCGGAAACGCCGCCATTGGGGAACATAGCTTTTTGGGGGAAGATGACGTATTGCGAGCTCCGAATCGAGAAGGAAATCGATATCGAAAAATTTGCAGTCAACGAGATAATCTATGTCTTCTCCCCTCCGTACATTCGGATCGAAGAGCACACGCTTGAAAACTACCCTCCCAATAGCCATATTGCCACCAAAAACAAATGGGGTAAGTTTGAGCCTTGGTTCCTTTCCGATTATCTCGAATGCTTCGTTCATTGCCCGCACCATGGGCCACTCCGCCATCCACCAATCTTTTTGCGGCTCGAGTTTCCACCCCCCCTTTGGTTGGAGGTAATACCCTGCTATCGCGCCAATGGTTTTCCCTTCATAAGGCTTTCCGATATTTTCAAAAACTTTGTCGAGATAGCCGGCATCTTCATAGACCTCATCGTCATCCATAAAGACCGCGACCTCAGAGCGGGCAACCTCACAAGCAATGAGGCACATATTCCTTATATTCGAGTAGCCAGTAAGTGAAACCAAGTCAGCTAAGCTTCCCAAGCTCGCCTCGTTCACCTTTCTTTTGAGAAACCCCTCGAATTCATGCGATATACAAGCAATGGGGTAATCATCCTTGAACTTACTGGTAATCCCTCGCACTTTCTCCTCAACCGCGCCTGCTATCTGGGGAGCGGTCGCCACAGCTATAACAACCACGTTGAAATCCTTGTTTCCAAGCACCCTGATACTCTGCAAGGCCCGCTCGAGGGTGCCTTCGAAATCAAGGGGGGTTGGATGGTCGTACACGGCATCTTGGGGATTGAATGGCTCAGTAGACTTCCTTCCCCAATAAGAGGGAATCACTATTGTGGCACGCAAGTCCATCTCCTCCTTCTATCATTCCTTTATTATTTTCTCCAGAACGCTCACAACCTTTTTGTTTTGCTCGGGAGTCCCAACAGTCATCCTCACATATCCTGGATATCCAAGCGATGTGCCGTCTCTCACAATTACCCCTTTAGAAAGAAGCCTATCAGAAAGCTTACTGGTAAGGTGGTCAAACCTGAAAAGGACAAAGTTCGCCTGCGATGGGACAACTTTGAATCCCATCTTCTCAAGCTCGCCATGAAGGTAATTCCTGCCTTCCCTGTTCACCTCCTTGCTCGCTCGCAAGTGCTCTTCGTCGTCCAGTGCCGCGGCGGCCGCCGCCTGGGCAACAAGGTTGACGTTGAAGGGAGGCCTGACCCGCTCCAGAAGAGATATTATCTCGCTATCCGCGATTGCGTAGCCAATCCTCAAGCCCGCGAGGCCATAAATCTTTGAAAATGTTCTCAATATCAGCAGGTTGGGATGGTCTTCAAGATAAGATATACTTTGGGGAAATTCCCCGTCTTCGGCGTATTCTCCATATGCCTCATCCCAGACGATGAGTGTATCCTCGGGCACGTTCCCGAGGGCATATTCGAGTTCTTCCCTGGTAGCTATTGTACCGGTCGGGTTGTGTGGGCTGTCCACGAAAATTGCCTTTGCGCCTTTCTTCGCGGCATTTACAATCCCTTCGATGTCATGCCTGTATTTCTCGAGCGGGACATAGATTATTTTTGCTCCCACTGACATCCCCGAGAGGTAAAAAGAAGAAAAGGTAGGGTCACCCATCACTGCATTGTCTTCTTTATTGAAAAAAGCAAGGAAGATTAAATCGATTATCTCATCAGCGCCGTTTCCAAAGAATAGAGAATCAGGCGAAACTCCTATTCGGCGGGAAAGTTTCTCCCGAAGTTTCCCACAGTATCCATCCGGATAAATGTTAGCGTTGGAGAGCTCTTTCCTTGCCGCTTCTACCGCCAATGGGGATGGCCCAAGCGGATTTTCGTTCGAGGCGAGCTTTATGACCTCTTCGAGTTTGTATCTCCTCTTTACCTCCTCGGAACCAAGACCAGGACTATAGATTGGGAGATTGATTATTTCAGCCCTTGCTATTCCTTCAAACTTCCTTTCGCTCATCTTCTCTTCCCCTTTTCAATCACGGAGGAGGCTAACAAGGATTCATGCTGGCTTTGAAGGGGTTGCTCACCGGGTCATTCCCCGGCTTCCCCTTCGTAGGTGTCATCCTCACTGCTGAAGCCAAAATCTATCTCCAGCACCCGTCCTTGATTTTCTCCAGCGGCAAGGCGATGGGGGATACCAGCGGAAATCACGAATTCGTCTCCAGCCTTGGGATGATATATATTCTTTCCAACCTGTACTTCCATTCCTTCGCTCAAGATAACCCACATGTCGTCACGCAGGCGGTGATAATGAAAGCTCGTCTCCTCGCCGGGCAAAATGACAATCATCTTGACGGTGCAAACCTGGTTCAGGATATATTCCCTTATCTGACCCCATTTCTTCTCAAGAAACATACGCCATCCATTATCGCTGGAGAATTCGGGCCCTAGAAAGTGCGCCTAGTATCTCTTTCTCCACCAGCAGTCTGTTCCCTCCGAAAAGGCATCCTTGAGACAATCATTCAAACTCGTGTATCATTGAGCTTGCCATGGGGGATCGTCTAGCGGTAGGACACTGGACTCTGGATCCAGGAGCGGGGGTTCGAATCCTCCTCCCCCAGCCACCGAGATTGAAATTGGAATTTTCGAGGAATTAAGTCGTGGCGCATTCGTCTAGTCAGGCCAAGGACGCCGCCCTCTCAAGGCGGTAACAGGGGTTCAAATCCCCTATGCGCCACCAAACTTTCCTTATTCGAACTATCAGCATTAAAGAGAAGGTCAAACATACTCTCCACCGCCTCTAATCTTGCGCCTGCTTGAACTCACTGACCTCATAGAATTATATTAAAATTGGTCCGCTATAATACTGCGCTATAGTGAATTATCTTTGGAACTATGAAGGGAACACTCACATGATTATTGACGAGGCATTAAAGCTTGTATCTGAAGCAGAAAGGTCCATCCAGAAGATGGCTTCCTCCCAAATGAAGATAGGAGAGATACCCAAGATATGAAAGTGGCGACTTTATCAAGATTAAAGATAAGAGGGGAAGGCTATATAGCCAAAGCAAAGTCAATGTCTGTCCATCCTGGCTTCGTAAAGAGGGATTGCCAAAGACAACAGGCTATGGACCCACCAGTAGAAATACCATCCCAAATCCTTCTGGATTTAAGAACGCTGTCGAGCGGAAGTGGCAGGCTCTGCCCAAACGCTAAAAACCACGATAAGTAATGTTTCTCGGCGAGTAATAGAAGTAGCGGTTTTGGTTGTCGGAATTGTCACGGATTACTAATAATTCTGGCTAATCGCTCCGCTATCATCTGGCAGGTTCCCAACCAGTCTTAGATATGAAAGAGTCCAGGTGGCATTCGCGGTTATCGCAAAAACCCCCGCAAGCACGGAAGAAAGAGCCCATGCGAAGATAAAGGCAAGAATGCTTAGTCCTACCATTATTGGACTTTCTCCCCTGCTGCTTTTCCAGAACGTGGAAACAAGAGGAGAACCTATCACGGTAACAAATAAGGACATCGCCAGCATGCCCACGAGGCTTACCATGAGGGCATAAAGCCAGGTTACCGTTACGTCCCTCCAGCGCTTCTTAAAAATATCAATGCCAAGTTTCAAGGCTTCCCAGGGGTTGAGCGCCCTAGTGACAACATTCCGAATCGAAAGCTCTAAAACCATCGAGGCAACAGCCGAAAACAAAAAGAAAATCAGCCCTATGATTACCTCGCCAAAGAACCCGAGGGCAAACGCAACGCCTTCGAGCTTCCCAATGAGCTTGAACAGAAAATCCATTGGAAGGGAAAGAAGCGTTATGAGAAAAGCAAAGACGAAGGAAAGAACGAAGCAGCCGCCCAGGCTCTCCCATCCCTTCTTCGCGGCGTTTCTCACACTTGATTTGCCGTTCACCTCCACCTCCGCGACTCCCCAAACCGCCGAAGCCTGGGAGAAAACGCCAGCCGAAAAAACAAAAAGTCCCACTAACACGCCAAAGAAAACAAAAAGGGCAAAAAGTGCCCAGTGCGTTCTAGCGGCTTGGTAGATTCTTGCCCCAAACTCATGAAGGGGACTCAAGCCAGTTATGCCAGCGGGAATCGGGCTCTGAACCCAAAGGTGTAAGCCTTGAGAACCTCCCCCGGCAAACGCGATGATGAACGCGAATAGCCAGAGGGATTTCTGCTCTTTTACATATCTCAGAGCCTTCTTGAATATCTCCCAGCCTTCAGAAAGCAATGTTATAAGCTCCCGAAGGGACGATGTCAGCCTCCAGGGTCCCAATGCCTTCGATTTCAACTTCCAGGTGGTCACCTGGAGAAACCTGTCCCACTCCGGCAGGCGTTCCGGTAAGAATTACATCCCCGGGAAACAGGGTCATTACTGAGGAGATATATGACACAAGCTCATCAATAGGGGTTAGCATCTCTGAAGTTCTGGAAGATTGCTTCACCTCTCCATTTAGCCGAAGCTCAATCGAGAGGTCGCCAGGGTCGAGCTCCGTTTCGACCCACGGACCAATCGGACAAAAGGTATCAAAGCTCTTCGACCTGGTCCACTGGATATCGGTACTCTGAAGGTCTCTAGCAGTCATATCCAGGGCGCAGGTATATCCAAGCACATACTCGCGCGCCTTCCCCCGCAAGACATCCTTTGCCTCCTTGCTTATGACCACGGCGAGCTCTGCCTCGTATTCGAGCCTATCCGTCTGTGGAGGGAAAAACACATTGCCCCTGCTGCCAATGAGGGTGCTGGGCGCTTTGAGGAACAAAACCGGTTCGGGGGGAGGTTCCATCTTTAATTCCTCGGCGTGGTCTTTGTAATTCAGACCAACACCCACTATCTTCGTTGGAATAACTGGAGGGAGAATATCCACATCCCCAAGAGGAATCTCTTCCTCTGTTCCAAAAAATTTGTCAAAAGGGTCCCACGAGACAACCCGAACAGAATCGTCAATGCAAACACCAAAAGCTGTGTGCTCTCCCTGCCTGAATCTAAGTAGGCGCAAATTACTCCTTTAGTCTTCCTTCTCTCCCCTTTTCAGCATGAGACCATATTCGATGCTATCCGCCAGAGCCTGTCAGCTTGCCCCGATTATGTTCTCGCTCACCCCAATAGTTCCCCAGGTTTTGACACCATCGCTGGTCTCTATCAATACTCTTGTTACCGCGGATGTCCCACTCTTCGGGTCCAAAACTCTTACCTTATAGTCGGTAAGTCTGATTTCGCTGAGCTCGGGGTAACCCTTGCCGATGGCGAGGCGAAGAGCCCTGTCTAACGCGCTCACAGGACCGTTCCCCTCCTCCGTGGCGATTATTCTCTCGCCTCCAACGCGAATCTTTACGGTTGCCTCCGTTTCGACTTCTCCACTTTCCCTCTTGTCCATAATCACCCTGAAGGACTCTAGCTCGAAGAAGTGCTTGAACGTGCCGAGGGAATCCTTCACCAGTATCTCGAAAGACGCATCCGCCGCTTCGAACTGGTATCCCGCGTGCTCCAGCCCTTTCACCTTTTTCAATATCTCTGAGAGCTTGTGGGGTCTATCGGAAAGGTCTATCCCTGATTCCTTAGCCTTCAAGATGAGGCTACTTTTGCCCGAAAGTTCGGAGACTAAAATCCTCTCGGTATTCCCCACCCACTCTGGTTTGATATGCTCGTAGGTAGTTGATTCTTTCTTGACCCCACTCGCGTGGACACCACCCTTGTGCGCAAACGCGCTCATCCCCACATAAGGCTGGTGACTATCGGGCAGGACGTTTGCCACCTCGCTCACATAATGGGCAAGCTCGGTCAAACGTGAAAGCCGTTCGCGGCTCAAACAATCAACGTTCATCTTCAAAACCAGGGCAGGAATTACCGAGCAGAGATTCGCGTTCCCGCAGCGTTCACCGTAGCCATTTATCGTTCCCTGAACCATTCTCGAACCCTCCTGGACCGCGAGAAGTGAATTGGCTACGGCGCAATCCGAATCATTGTGCGCATGGATACCAAGGGGAGTAAGAATTTTACCTCTCACTTCCGCGACTATGGAGGCAATCTCATTGGGAAGAATTCCTCCATTGGTATCGCACAAAACTATCCAATCCGCTCCAGCTCCAGAAGCGGCATCCAGCACCTCGAGAGCGTATTTCGGGTTGTTTTTGTAAGCATCGAAAAAATGCTCCGCGTCAAATACCACTTCCAAGCCCTTTTTCTTGAGGTACCTTATCGATTCCTCAACCATGTAGATGTTTTCATCCAGGGATGTCTTGAGGGCGGTCCTTACATGGAAATCCCAGGCTTTGCCAAAGATGCAAGCCGTCTTTACCCCAGAATCCACAAGAGCTCTCATCTCCTTGTCTTTCGAGGCAGAAATAAAAGCTTTCCTTGTGGAGCCAAACGCGACTAGCTTAGCGTTTTTCAACTTGATTCTGGAAGCCGCCTCGAAGAAGTCACGGTCCTTGGGATTAGAAGCAGGGTAGCCGCCTTCGATATAGTGAATTCCAAATCCATCGAGGGCATGGAGAATCTTGAGCTTATCATCTAAGGAAAAGGATATTCCCTCTCCTGCTGAGCCATCCCGAAGTGTGGTGTCGTAAATGAAAACTTTAGCCAATGCCCTGTTTTCCCCTCAATCTATCGGTACGCCATTTACCCTCTTGAAATCGCCGAATGCCTCCATGAGCTTCTTCGTAACAGGACCAGGGCGGCCATCTCCTACTTGTCTCGAGTCTATGTGGGTTACTGGGGCTATCTCCGCCGCCGTTCCACTCAGAAAACACTCATCAGACGTATAGCATTCAACTAGACTCAAATTCTCTTCCCTTATCTCTATTCCCAACTGCTCCGCGAGGCGGAAAACAACTAAGCGGGTGATGCCGTAAAGAGCTCCAGCATTGGTGGGAGGTGTGATGATGACCCCGTCTTTGACTGAAAAGAAATTATCCACGATGCACTCAGCGACATAACCGCTGTCATTGAGCACGAGACCCTCATCCACTCCCGCCTGGACGACTTCGAAGTGGGCGAGTATATGATTGAGATAATTCAAAGACTTTATCTGTGGGCTCAAGGAGTCAGGGTTGTTCCGCCTCGTGGAAGTAGTAACGAGGTGAAGCCCTTCGGTATAAACCCGCTCAGGATATATCTGAATGGTCGAGACAATGATAATCACACTTGGATTTGAGCAATTGAGGGGGCTCAAGCCGAGGTCGCCTTTGCCTCTCGTTATAACAAGCCTCACATACCCCTCGGAGAGGTCATTCAGCCTGGCTGTTTCTCTTATCCGCTCCGAAAGCTCTTCCCTTTCAAGCGGAATCTCAAGCTTTAAGACCTTGGCGCCTGAATACAGGCGGTCTAGGTGCTCCTCCAACATAAAAAGCCTTCTGTTGTATATCCTTATTCCCTCGAAGATGCCGTCTCCATATAAAAGTCCGTGGTCGAAAACGGAAATCTTCGCTTCTTCTTCCGGAAAAAACGAGCCATCGATGAAAACTTGTAAGCCCATCCGCTCACTCCTCCTTTTCTAGCTCTCCCATTTTCGGGAAAGCCCGCTAAGCTTTTTCTTCCCTTACATACCGCGCGACAAAGTCTCCGACCTCTCTCGTCCCCAGCCCCATCTTTCCTGCCGAGAGACTTTTCATCTTCCCAGATGTAAGGAGGCGAATAATTGCTTCCTCAATCAGCTTGGAAGCTCTATCTTCCTCCAAAAAATCGAGCATCAATCCCACGGCGGATATTGCAGCCAGGGGATTTATGACGTTCTTTCCGGTATATTTCGGAGCAGACCCCCCAATGGGCTCGAACATGGAGGTTCCTTCCGGGTTTATGTTCCCCCCCGCCGCTATCCCCATTCCACCCTGTATCATAGCACCCAAGTCGGTAATGATATCGCCAAACATGTTGTCGGTGACTATCACATCGAACCACTCGGGATTCTTCACGAACCACATGCAAATAGCGTCAACGTGAGCGTAATCCGACTCTATATCTGGGTATTCGCTGGAAACCTCGTTAAAAACCCTTTCCCAGAGATCAAACGCAAAGGTCAAAACATTCGTCTTTCCACAAAGGGTAACTTTTTTTCGCCCGCTCTTCCTTGCGTATTCAAAGGCATAGCGCACGCACCTCTCAACTCCCCTCCTGGTATTCACGGACTCTTGCAAGGCAACTTCGTGCGGCGTCCCCTTCCTCGAAAATCCTCCAGCGCCCACGTAAAGCCCCTCGGTATTCTCTCGAACTACCACAAAATCCACATCTTCGGGTCCTTTGCCCCTCACTGGACACTCCACTCCTGGGTAGAGCTTCACCGGTCGCAGATTTATATATTGGTCCAAGCCAAAACGGAGCTTGAGGAGAATGTCTCTCTCCAGAATGCCAGGGCGCACCTTGGGATGCCCTATCGCGCCAAGGAGTATAGCCTCATAGTTTTTCAGCTCTTCGAGAGCACCATCGGGGAGAGTCTCTCCGGTGGCAAGGTATCTTCTTCCGCCGTAATCGAATATCTTTGTTTCGTAATCAAATTCACAAACCCCTGCCGCCGCCTCTAAAACTTTCAAGCCCTCGGCAACGACTTCAGGACCAGTTCCATCGCCCGGTATGACTGCTATTCTATGCATTACATCTCCATGAAAACCAAATCAATCCGCCCTTGGGCAAATAAATCGCAAGGGCATGCGCTTTTAGGAAACTGTGGAGGACATGATGTACTCGATGAGTCCCCCAGCGTCTATTATTCGCCTCATGAATGGAGGATACGGAACGAAATCAAATGCCCTCCCCCTCGTAACATTTTCAACCTTTCCCCGCAATAAATCGACTTTTATCATATCGTCATCCTTGGTAGCAGACACAAACGAGGGACACTCAACAATCGCAAGACCGACGTTCACCGCGTTCCGAAAAAAAATCCTAGCGAAGGACTTGGCGACAACGCAAGATATTCCCCTACCCTTTATAGCAAGGGGCGCGTGCTCCCTGCTCGAACCAGACCCGAAATTCGTCCCCGCAACTATTATCCTGCCTTCTCCCAGTCTAGAAACAAAGTCATCTCCAAGCCCCTCGAAAAGATGCTCTCCCAAAGCTCCTGCGTCGGAAGTCACCAGATAGGTAGCTGGAATGATGAGGTCGGTATCGACGTTATCTCCCAGCAAAATGGCTTTCCCCTCTAGGACATCATCTTTATCTCTCATCAGACTATCTCCCAAGGACTTGTGATGATTCCAGTAATCGCCGAGGCGGCAGCCACCGCGGGGTTCGCAAGATAAACTTCACTCTGCGGATGGCCCATCCTGCCAACGAAATTTCTGTTGGTTGTAGAAATCGCCTTCTCCCCAGACGCCAGCACCCCCATGTGACCACCAAGGCATGGTCCACAGGTAGGAGGCCCTATTACTGCCCCAGCATCGAGGAATACATCTATGAGCCCTTCACGAAGAGCTTTTTTGTAAACCTCCCAGCTTCCTGGGATTACAATCAAGCGAATGTGCTCTGCTGCCCTTTTCCCCTGTAGCACCTCGGCAGCAAAGCGCATGTCCTCTATTCTCCCATTGGTGCAGGAGCCTATTACAACCTGGTCGATTCGAACTCGTGGAGCCTCCTCAACAGGAACACAGTTAGAAGGAAGGCTGGGAAGCGCGACCTGGGGCTCAAGCTCCTTCAGGTCAACTTCAATCTCCTGCGCATAGCCATATTTATCGGCTTCCACCGCTATCTCTTCTGTCTCAATCCCCCTGGAATCAAGGTAGCTCCTGCAGATCGGAAGAGCA
>JAQURN010000005.1 GCA_028715585.1 Actinomycetota bacterium
GGCTTCGTCTCCACCGCCATAACCATTGAAGGAGCACCCACCCTCATTCTCTCGACCTCCACCGGATACCCCCTCTCGGGAAAGTATCTCGGCAACTATCTGATTCTGCAGGTGCGGTAGAACCTGTAGGGTCCCAAAGAACCCTCTGCGGGCAGGATCATCGGTCTCCTGTGGGAAGAGTATTATCCACTTCTCCTGCCCGACGAGGTCAGGCGAAGTGTTCCCCTTGTTACCCTCCGCGTCTATGTACTCAGTGTGCTTTCCTCCCTGAATCGCGTTGTGAGCTCCCTCGGGAAGGTAAACAGCTATGTCCTTGAATCTAGGGTCGTCTCCCCCGTAGACCGCGGAGTTCCTTACCTCGCCTATGAGCCTTTCGTAGTTTGCCTTTGCCCTCGCCGCAATCTCCTCCCGCCCAACCTCCGCCACCGAGATTCCCGCCGCCACCTTCGCCGCAAGCTCCGCCTCGGCCTTCTGCTTCTCCTCGTAGCGGAACATCGCGCTGTTGTCCTGATAGCGCCCGAAGAAGGCTATCACCCCTATTGCTAAAATCTTGGGCGTGAGATGGACGAGTGCCCAAGGCATGGATGCGCCGGTAACCCTCATGACTATGGAAGCGGCAAACATGGCAAGCCCTCCCCAACCGAATATCCTCGCCATCCATCTATCGAACTTTGGCCCAGCGGCAGCCACGTTCAGCGCCGGCGTCCCGTTCACCCGATAGTTAAGACCCTCTTTTATTATCGCGGGGCTCTTCCCCAGCGGCCCAAGGAAAAAGAGTTTCGCGACCTCCTTGTAAAAGGTCCATGTGTTCGTTCTAAACCTTACTGTCCCATCGGGCATCCTCTCCACGAGCTTCTGCCCAAGGCTGTCCTGCAAGCTCCCCTCGAGGTTATAGGTCTTCGCGGCTTCGAGAACGTGCATCGTGTGGTGTCCCCCCAGCATGATGTAGGTGAAGACGACCCCAAGGACGACGGACAAGCCAAACTCGAAAGCAAATCCCCCTATCGAGCTGGACATTTCCTCGGCTATAGTGGGATAAAAAAGGCCAACCAGAACCTGCACGTGAAGGGATACAGCAAAGTAGCTCCATTCCACGAACTCGGCAGTTGACCAAGCGCCCTCGAATTTCCCTTCGCGCCAGCTCCTCGGCATAAGAGTTAAAACAACGCGATCTATCATTCTCATTTTTGGCATCTAAATCCTTTCACTCCTTCGACTTCCTTCCACAGGCATTCAGGACAAAACACTTACCACAAAAGGCATGCCCACGTAAAGGCACGTACAAGGTTTATTTCACAAAGAAACACGATTATTTACGCACCATAGCACGAGGCGCCAGAACGAAACAAGGAAATCTCAGGGCTCAGTTACGCGTAACCTTTCAACCTCCTGATGCTCCCCCGCAAGAAAAATAAGCCCTTGGTGCACCGTAAAATGCCAGGATATCTATGGGACGGTGCACCAAGTTCGGATCCTGCGGAATCGGTTGGAAAGCTTGGTGGTGGGCCTAGGTGGACTCGAACCACCGACCTCGCCCTTATCAGGGGCGCGCTCTAGCCAACTGAGCTATAGGCCCGCGGGACTTGAAACTACCACTATCTGCCCGCCAAGGCAAGGGGATTACGCAAGAGAAAAGAGGCTGCTCCCAACCCCTTGAGGGCGCAAAAGGTGAATGGTGGTGAGGTCTAGCCCTTGAGTACTCCGATTGGCTTCATGACCGCAACCTTTCTGGAAAGACCTGCCCCCTCACATACGTCAACCACCTTTGAGACGTCCTTGTAAGCTGCAGGCGCCTCCTCGGCAAGCAGGGATGGCTTGCCAGCCAAGACAACAATCCCCTTCGCCTCGAGCTCGCGCTTGAGCTTGCCTGGATCTATGGTTTTCTTTGCCTTCGACCTGCTCATCTGCCTTCCGGCTCCATGGCAGGTGGAGGCAAAACTCAAGGGGCCTGCTTCCTTCGAGCCCACAAGAACATAAGATTCTGTTCCCATATCCCCGGGGATTATTACCGGCTGCCCAACTTTCCTGTATGCCTCCGGCACCCCTGGATGGCCTGGCGGGAACGCCGCCGTGGCGCCCTTTCGGTGGACGCACAACTCCATCGGCTTTCCATCAACTTCATGCTCTTCCATCCTCGCGATGTTGTGAGACACGTCGAACACGAGGTCCATCCCCAATTTCTCCTCGGAGGCGTGGAAATGCTCCTCGAATGAACGCCTCACCCAGTGCATAAGTGCCTGCCTGTTGCTCATCGCGTAGTTTGCCGCGCAAGCAAGCGCGGAAAGATAATCTCTCGCTTCCTTGGAATCGAGCGGAGCGCAGGCAAGCTGTCTGTCGGGAAGCTCTATCCCCTCCCTCCTCGATACGTGGTCCATCACCTTCAAGTAATCGGTGCATATCTGGTGCCCAACGCCTCGCGAGCCGGAATGTATCATCACCGTAACCTGCCCCTCGAAAAGCCCAAACGCCTCCGCCACCTCCGGAAGGAACACCCTCTCAACCACTTGCACCTCGACGAAATGATTGCCAGCTCCAAGGGTTCCAATCTGGTCTTTCCCCCTCTGGTATGCCCTCTCGCTTACCTTAGCTGGGTCAGCTCCGGAATAGACGCCTCTCCCTTCGATGCGCTCGATGTCCTCCTGCCTCCCAAATCCCATCTCCACCACACATCTTGCCCCTCCAGAAAAAACCTTCCTGAGGGTCTTCTCGGGCGCCTTGATTTTCCCCCTCGAGCCGAGGCCCTTCGGTATCTCACGCGCCATGATTGATAGGAGCCCATGAAGCCCCCCCTCGACATCCTTTGCCGACAGGTCAGTCCTCACGAGTCTCACACCACAGGATATATCGAACCCCACACCGCCAGGCGATATAACGCCTTCCCTCGAGAAAGCGGCCACTCCCCCTATCGGAAAACCATAGCCCCAGTGGATATCAGGCATCGCGAGGGATCGCCCCACTATCCCAGGAAGAAAGGCGACGTTTGCCACCTGCTCGATTGCCCTGTCGCGCTGGGCGAGCTCGAAAAGTTCATCATCAGCAAAGACCAGCCCCGGGACACGCATCCCCGGTTTGAAGGAGGTCGGGATTTCCCATGTGAAATCCGAGACCTTTTTTATTTCCCCGCTCATCTTCCACCTGCCAATCTACACGTCGAAAATAATCCTCGAATACCAAAAGGCGCCCCTCCGCTCGAGCCTCAACTGGTGATAGGTCGCAGCCTTCAGCTCGATGCCAATGGTATGCTTCCTGGGATCGTACCTCTCCCCCTCAACCGAGGCTGCTAGCTTCAGCGTGTCTCCCTGGAAGGAGGGGGAGCCCCGAGCCTCTTTGATGCCCTCAATCCTTTTTACCTCACAGGACGAGAGGAGAAATTCCTCGGCATCAAAGAGGTATATCAGCTCATTCAGCCACTCGAACATGAGCTCTTCTGGGTCCTCAGCATCGATAGAGATATCCCTCTTCACTGTATGTCCCACCTGGCATGAAGGGTCGAGCATCAGCGAAAACATCCCGTAAGCCGTGCCCTCGAACAGCTCCTCGAGGCTTTCCGCCTCCACTTCAATTCCCACGTCCGCCGTGTGGTCGATTACTCTTACTTCCAAGCGCGACTCCCCCTCAAAGAAGCCGAGTAAGTATTTCTGCCTATTCCCGCCAACGATTATTAAGGTCCCAACGAGTATTCTACCCCATCGGAGGGAGGTTGCAGCCGACATTCCCTCATGTCCTAAACCTCGGGGGTGGGTGGCAAAAAGGCAATGCGCTAGTAAGTAATCCACGGGAGACGCAAAAGAGTTGTCAGCGGAGTCTCAGTCAGCAGAATCGGGGGCAGGAGAGTCCAACTCGGGGGTGTCACTTCGCGGCTCCTCGGCTTCGCTTTCTTGCTCCTCGCCTTCCCTGCCACTTTCATCCCCGGAAACTACAAGGGCTACCGCGCTAACCTTGTCGCCTTCTCCAAGCCGCATGATTCTAGCCCCCTGAGTTGCCCTCCCGGTTCTTGGGATTCCGCTCGTAGGGATGCGGATCACTATTCCTTCCTCGGAAGCAACCAATATCTCCTGGTTGTCCCTGACAACCAAAGCCGCGGCAATTGGGCCCCTTCTCTGGGTCAGGGCAATGGTCTTCACTCCCTTGCCTCCCCTTCCCCTCAAGGGATACTGGCTAACGGCTGTTCTTTTCCCGTAGCCCTCTTCTGTTACCACAAGGAGGTCAGCACCGCTATCGGGAGTTTCCATGCCGACGACCTCGTCCCCTTTCCCAAGCCTCATTCCCCTCACCCCGGCGGCGACTCTCCCCATGGGGCGACATTGCTTTTCGCTAAACCTGATTGCCTGCCCGTTCTTAGATACGAGCATTATCTCGCCATCACCACTGGTAAGGCGCACGCCAATCAGCTCATCGCCTGGTAGGAGCTTGAGCGCTATTATCCCGCCGGAGCGCGCCGAGTTATAAAGCTCGAAGGGCGTCTTTTTCACCATGCCTTTTCGCGACGCGAGGGTGAGAAAGCGCCCCCCACCGAAGTCCTTGGTGGTAATTACTCCTCTCACGCCCTCACCGGGTTCCAGGGGTAACAAGTTTACAATTGCCTTTCCTTTGGCGGTTCTGCTACCAGTTGGCAGCTCGTATACCTTCAGCCTGTAAGCCTTCCCCTTGTTGGTGAAGAAAAGAATGAAGTGGTGAGTAGAGGCGATAAAGAGGTGTTCTATGAAATCTCCCTCTTTGAGGTCCATTCCGGCAACACCCTTGCCTCCCCTTTTCTGCTTCCTGAAAGTCGTAAGTGGGACGCGCTTTACATATCCCGAATGGGTTATGGTGATTGCCATTTCCTCCTCGGCAATCAAGTCTTCCACGGAGAACTCTCCCGCGGGTCCTACTATCTGGGTTCTCCTATCGTCGGAGAACTTGTCGCTCATTTCGGTGAGCTCGTCTTTGATGACCGCAAGTACCTTGGCTGGGTCCGCCAGTATCCCTTTGAGTTCGGCTATCTGTTTCGCTAGCTGCGCGAGCTCTTCTTTTACCTTGTTTCTCTCCAAATTAGTAAGCCTCGAAAGCCTCATATCCAATACCGCCTGCGCCTGTGGTTCGGTCAGGTGGAATTCCTTCATGAGCCCTTCTCTTGCCGCCTCGACCGTCGGGGAGGACTTGATGAGGTTTATAACTTCGTTGATATGCTGAATTGCGATGAGAAGCCCTTTTAGGATATGTTCCCGCGCCTCGGCTTTTTTGAGCTCAAACTGGGTCCTTCTGGTTATGATTTCCTTTCTGTGCTCGATGTATATCTTGATAAGGTCAAGAAGCGTGAGGGTTTTAGGGATACCGCCCACGAGCGCAAGCATTATGACACCGAAAGAGGTCTGCATCTGCGTGTGCTTATAGAGCTGATTCAAGACTAGCTCGGGCTCGGCTTCCTTCTTGAGTTCAATCACAAGTCTCATCCCGCTTCGGTCTGACTCGTCCCTCAAATCAGAAATCCCAACAAGTGTTTTCCTCCTGGTGAGTTCCGCTATCTTTTCTACTAATCTAGCCTTGTTTACTTGGTAAGGAAGCTCTGTAACCACTATTCTTTGCCGGTCGCCCCTGAGCTTCTCCGTGTGAACCCTCGCGCGCATAACAATGGCTCCCCTCCCGGTGCGATAGGCTGCTTCGATTCCTTCCCTTCCCATAATTAACCCGCCGGTGGGGAAATCAGGACCTGGGAGGATGTTCATGATTTCCTCAAGCGAAATATCCGGCTTGTCAATCGTGGCAATTATGGCGCGGCTAACCTCCCCGAGATTGTGCGTAGGGATATTTGTTGCCATGCCCACCGCTATCCCGCTGGAACCATTCACGAGAAGATTGGGGAGCTTGGCGGGCAAGACGGTCGGCTCCTTCATTGAGCCATCGTAGTTGTCAACGAACTCCACCGTCTCCTTGTGGATGTCGGAAAGCATCTCCATCGCGACGGCGGAAAGGCGGCACTCGGTGTAACGCATCGCGGCAGGGCTATCCCCGTCAACAGAACCGAAGTTGCCATGCCCATCGACGAGCTCATAACGGCAGGAGAAATCCTGGGCAAGCCTCGCTAAGGCGTCATAGATAGCCGCGTCACCGTGCGGATGGTAGCGCCCCATGACATCCCCAACTACCCTTGCGCACTTTCTGTAAGGATTGGCAGGAGAAAGCCCGGATTCATACATGCTATAGAGTATCCGCCGGTGGACAGGCTTGAGACCGTCCCTCGCGTCAGGAAGAGCACGCCCCACGATGACGCTCATCGCGTACTCCATGTAGGAGCGCTCCATCTCGTCTCCGAGATCAACCGTTTCGACTTTTCCTCTTAAAAGTTCAACCATTGCTCAAGCCCTTTCTGGAAATCGCGCGAAAACCCGAAGAGACGCCCAGGGACTCAGACGTCAAGGAATCTCACGTCCTTTGCGTGCTCGTGGATGAAGTTACGCCTCTCCTCCACGTTTGTGCCCATGAGAGTGTCAAACATCATATCGGCGGCAACTGCATCCTCTATTGTCACCTGCAGGAGGCTTCGTCTCTCAGGGTCCATCGTTGTTTCCCACAGTTGGTCAGGGTTCATTTCGCCCAGTCCCTTGAACCTCTGAACCGTGAGCTTCTTTTTGCCGTTTTCGGCTATTGCCCTCTCCAACTCGGCGTCACTATAAGCATAGACGCTTTCCTTTGAGGTTATGATTCTGTACAGGGGGGGCTGGGCGATGTGGACGTAGCCCCCATCTACGAGCTCAGGCATATAGCGGTAGAAGAAGGTCAAAAGAAGCGTCCTTATGTGTGCGCCATCCACGTCCGCGTCCGTCATTATTATTACTTTCCCATACCTGGCTTTCTCCCTGTCGAAGTCGTCCTTCACCCCCGTTCCCATCGCCGCTATAATCGCTTGAATCTCCTGGCTGGAAAAGGCTCTGTTAGCCCCCGCTTTCTCGACGTTGAGAATCTTGCCCCTTAATGGGAGGATAGCCTGGAAGCTCCTGTCCCTTGCCTGCTTCGCTGACCCCCCCGCCGAGTCACCCTCCACCAGAAATATCTCCGCGACAGATGGGTCTGTCGCGGAGCAATCGGCAAGCTTTCCCGGAAGTGTCCCTGAATCGAGCGAATTCTGCCGCCTCACCAGTTCACGCGCTTGCCGTGCCGCTTGCCGTGCCTTTGCTGCCGCAAGGATTTTGTCGAGGATTTTCTTAGACTCAGAAGGGTTTTCTTCTAAGAACTCGGAAAGCCTTGCTCCCACTGTAGATTCGACGAATCCCTTGATGTCTGGGTTCCCCAGTCTCGTCTTTGTCTGCCCTTCAAACTGGGGCTCCTTAAGCTTTACACTTACTACCGCCACAAGCCCCTCTCTTACATCCTCGCCACTCAAGCTCTCGTCTTTCTCTTTGAGAAAGCCGTGGCTCCTCGCATAGTCATTGATGGTCCTGGTGAGCGCGGCTCTGAACCCGATGAGGTGTGTTCCCCCCTCATGAGTATTAATGTTGTTAGCAAAAGTGAATGTGCTATCTACGTACCCTTTGTTGTACTGGATGGCAACTTCTACCTTGGCATCTTCGCGCGCACCAGTTATATGAATCACCTGGTTGTGAATTGGCTCCTTGGTGGCGTTAGTGTACTTAACAAAATCCACGATGCCGCCGTCATACTTGTACACCTCGAGGCGCGGACCTTCCCCTAAACTCTTATCCTCGAGAGAAATCTCGAGCCCGGCATTCAGATAGGCGACTTCCCTTATTCTCTGGACAAGCGCCTCCACCTTAAACTCGCGCTCCTCGAAAATTTCCGGGTCGGGTAAAAAACAAACCTTCGTCCCGCTCTCTTCAGTCTCGCCAACCCGCTCTACCTCGCTAGCCGGCGTTCCTCGCTCGTATCTCTGCCTATAAATCCCACCATCCCTTTTTACTTCGACCTCCATCCACTCGGAAAGAGCACTCACAACGGAAAGCCCGACACCGTGAAGCCCTCCCGCGACTTTGTACCCTCCGCCGCCAAATTTACCCCCAGCATGGAGCTTGGTCAGAACTATCTCCATGGCAGACTTACCATACTCGGGCATTTCCTCAACCGGTATTCCTCTCCCATCATCAACAACCTCAACAGATCCATCTTCCTCGAGCGTTATTTTGACATGGGAACAATAGCCAGCCATCGCCTCGTCAATGCTGTTGTCGAGCACTTCATAGACGAGGTGGTGGAGGCCTCTCAGGCCCGTTGACCCAACATACATACCGGGTCTTCTTCTGACTGCCTCGAGCCCCTCTAAGACCGTTATATCACTAGCGTTATAGCTGCTTGTTTTTTTTGATGCTTCCAAGCGTTCCTCCTGAAAAACCTCTCTGTGGAAAACCCCTATGGACTACAGGGAATGTCAAAAAAGCGGAAAACATAGCACTTTCATTATACTACAGTGAGAGTGCTTTTGGCTTCTCCAGGACGCTAAATATCTCCTTTCTTATCGTCCTTTTCCCCCTCTTTAGACTTCTCTGCCGCCTTTATAAATCTTAAAATAGCTTTCTCTAGATTGTCGGCTCCTTTTGAGTCCGGTTTCCCCAATACGCCAGCCCCAGATAGCTGGGAAGAAGGGCTGGGCTTGCCGCTCTCGCTCGCGGTTTCGCCTTCACGGTGAAGGGTTCGAGGGGCCTTTACTCGCACCTTCACTTTCTCTATCGAGCCTGGGCCAATCAGGTTTTCCGCTTTTCTTTTTATCTCCTCTGATTGGGCGCTTACCTCTGTTCCCCACGAAGAGTTTTCTGTATTTACAAAAAGTGTTCCTTTACTTAGCTTGCCCGGTTTCGTTCTCTCACTAAGCCTTTCCCCGACAATGAATCTCCAGTTGAGCTCTAAAATCTTTAGCTTTTCTCTCCTCTTCCCCCGGGGAGCGATATTTTTCAGTTTTATTACCCCACCAATTTTTTCAGGTCCCCTCGGGTTCAACCTTTCCTCCTCTGGCAATAAAGGTTCTATATCCCTCGAAATCAATCAGCCTGAGAGGTTCTACCGTAGTTAGGAAGGCCTGCCCTTCCCCAATTATCGTTTCCATCACATTTTTCCTTCGCGCGAGGTCAAGTTCAGAGAACACATCATCAAGGAGAACCACTGGGCTCACCCCAGTCTTTTTTTGGATAAAGTGTTTTTGCGCGATGCGCATAGAGAGAGAAAGGCTCCTTTGTTCTCCTTGGGAAGCCTGATATCTCGCTTCCCATCCCAAAAGGGTTATTTTAATGTCATCCCTGTGAGGACCCACCAGTGTCGTTCTCCTGTGGAATTCCTCGCCGCGCCTTCTCTCCAGGCTCTCACGCATAATCTCTTCTATTTCCTTTAAAGTAGAAGTTGGCTTGAGGGAACCTAGCGGGGAAATATATTCAAGCTGGGGATGGCTCTCTTCTTTGCTTATCCTTAGGTATTCTCTTGAAAATTCCTCTTTTATTTCTTCAACCGCCAGCATCCGCCAACGCGTGATTTGGGAACCCAATTTTACTAGTTCCTCTGTCCATGGCTGTAGGACTTTTACCGCTCCCCCCCTGTATTTTTCTTGCTTTTTAAGCACGGCATTCCTCTGGGATAGAACTCTTGAATACCTTCCAAGGATATATGCTAGTGATGGATCCACCATCTCTGCTATTTCATCTAGGTAGCTCCTCCTTGAAGACGGCTCTCCCTTCACGAGTTGGAGATCGTCGGGGGAGAAGAGTGTGCATTTTAGTACACCCTTCGCCTTTTTTGAGGGGTGAATTGCACGGCCTCCTATTTTCGCCGTTTTTTGTTTCTCGGTAAGTAAAACTGACAGCCAGCCGTCTTGGTGGTTATTAGAGATAAGCACCTCGGCGGTCGCGGCAGTCTCTCCCCTGGAGATTATGTGGGAATTTTTATTGGTTTTGTGGGACTTTAGGTGTGAGAGGAAATAAATCGACTCGAGGAGGTTTGTCTTTCCTTGGGCATTTCTCCCGATAATAATATTCGTCTTTGGTGAAAATTCTAGCTCGAGATTGGTGTAGTTCCTAAAGTTTCTGAGCTTTAGTTCTTTAATAACCAAGTTTTTGTAAACAGCTCTTGGGGCTTATTCGCGCCCTACTTTATCCTAAGAGGCATTATTATGTAGTTGTAATTATTTTTCTCCGCGTCTTTTACAAGGGCTGGTTTTTCTGGACTAGTTATTTCTATTAACGCTTTTTCTCCCTCAATTCCAGAAATTCCATCGATTAGGTAGCTTCCATTAAATCCTATCTCAACTTCCTCTCCTTCAGCCTCGGCCTCTATTTCCTCCCATGCATCTCCTATGTCAGGGGTTTCACTTGAAACGGTTAGGCGGTTAGAAGAAACATCGATTTTGATTTTTTGGCCAAAAATGGTAGCTCTTTTAATTAGTGGTAAGAGGGCCTCTTTTTCTACGGTAACAGTTGTTTTTTGTTCTTTAGGGATAAGCTGGTTATAGTTAGGAAAACTGCCTTCGATGAGCCTAACCGCTAAGGTTACATTTCCTATTTTAAACAAAGCTTGCCTGTTTTGAATTTTAGCTTCTATGTTTTCTTCGAGGGTAGAAGCTATTCTGGCAACCTCTTGAATACTCCTGGTGGGTATAATCGAACTCTCCCAACTTCCAGTATCTTCTTCTAATTTTAAATCACGCCAGGCAAGCCTGTAGCTATCCGTTGCAACGGCTCTCAGCCCGCCTGTCTCGGGTTTTTTCTCAAATAATATTCCGGTAAAAACTGGACGCCTCTCGTCGGTGGCAGACACTTTTGAAATCTGCCCAGCTGTGGTAACTAACTCTTTTACCGGTATTGAAATTTCTTTTTCCCCTTCCCACTCGGCTACTTTGGGAAAATCCTCAGTTTTCATCTGCCTTATTTTATAAACCCCTTTTTCTCCTTTCACGCTAAGATATTTTTCATCTGTTTCTATTTTTAGGTTTTCGTCCTTTAAATTTTTTACGACTTCGGCAAGAATTCTTCCTGAAACAACCGAAGAGCCGTCCTCTATGACTTCCGCGCCCGCCTCCGCTTTAAGGCTCATTTCTAGATTTGTGCTTTTTACTACAAGTTGTGCTTCATTACACTCTATTAAAACACCTGAAAGTATTGGCATAGCTACCCTGCTAGAAAGAACTCTCACGGCTTGCTGGACACAAGAATTAAATGTTTTTTTATCGCAGGAAACTATCATTTTATTCTCCTAATATTAATTAAAAAAACAAGCAGATATCTTGTGGAACAAAGAGATTATATACTATCCATTTTTTTAAGTAGTGAGGTGTTTCCTAATAAAGTAAAAATAAATAGTAGTAGAGGTAGTAGGGTGGTTAAAAAGGGGAAAACCTCATTTTTAAGCGCTATTAAAAGAAAAAGTAGCCGAGGAGCCAGTTTATACCTTGTTCAAAAAAATGCTAATTTCAACACTTAAAAGATTTTTTCTCCCCATCTTTTATTCCCGTTTGTTAAAAAGTGTGGAAAACCAACACCCCTATACGGGCTATTGTTGAAGAAAAGAGTAAAACTATAAAGACCTATTTATCATGTTGGTGAGCTCCGCCACCTGCCGGTAGATATCGGATTTTTGCTTTATCATCGACTCAACTTTTTTACACGAGTGAAGAACCGTGCTGTGGTCTCTTCCCCCGAAATGGAGACCTATTGCCATAAGAGTTTCATCGGTTAGTTCACGGCAAAGGTACATCGATATCTGCCTTGCCTGGACCAGATTTCTCGACCGGCTTTTCCCCGTCAACTCCGATGGAGAGATTTGGTAATAACCCGAGACGATATTTTGTATTGTCTCTACCGATGGAGATTTTGAACCTGGCGATTCATTGAGCTGGTCTTTTAACACACTCTGTACCATATTGAGGTCTATCTTTGTGGAGTACAATCCGGCGTAGGCTGTAACTCTGTGAAAGAAGCCCTCTAGCGTCCTGATATTATCCTGGACTTTAGAAGCTATATAGATGAGGGCATCGTCTGGAATATCCACACCCTCATAGTCTGCCTTTTTTCTTAGAATCGCGAGCCTCGTCTCCAGGTCGGGAGGTTTTATATCTATCATGAGCCCTCCCTCGAACCGAGATCTAATTCTATCCGAAAGCTGTGGGATCTCAGCTGGTGGCCGGTCACTAGAGAGAACTATGTGGCTCTCAGAAGCGTGGAGCAAGTTGAATATGTCGAAGAATTTGGCCTGGGTGGCGTCGGTTCCGCTCAGCGCCTGTACATCGTCGAAAAGTACAATTTTATTGTCTATATATTTCCGGTCGAAGGCCTCTTTGTCTCGCTTGAAAGTAAGAGTGGCAATAAAGTCATCTATAAACCTTGATGTCTGGATGTATTTAACCCTTATATTTGGCGTTATAGTTTGGGCATAATCTTGGATGGCGTAGAGAAGATGGGTCTTTCCGAGGCCAGTCCCCCCATAAATAAAAAGGGGATTATAGGTTTGCCCCGGGAATTCCGCGACCATGAGAGCGGCGCTGTATGCGAATTTATTTGAATCGCCGACGACGAAGTTTTCAAAGGTGTATTTCTTGCAAGGTATCGGCTGGTTGTTTTTAGGAGGAAAAATCTCGCGCTTTTCCTCTTTAAGAGGTTCCCTTGCTGCCACCTCTTCAACGATTTGAGGGGGGCTTGAAACGGTGAGCACGGTTTTTATACTTTCCCTGCCGAGCGTTTTCGATATTGCGGTTGATATTGACTCGAGGTAGCGGGCTTCAACGATATCCTTTAAGAAAGAATTTATGACGCCCACAGTGCAGGTCTCTTCGTCGAGGGAGACAAGCCAGAGTGGGGAGATTATTGAGTTAAAAGAAGGTGCGGGGATTTCTTTCTGGAGAAGCCCGAGTGCTCCCTCCCAGACCTGTTCGCCCGACAAATTGTAGGAGGAAGAAGTGGTTGCGGCATCTACCACGTGCTGTTCCGCCATTCCTCTAAGATGCCCCCTTCACTTAAGCCGAAGGCCAAGTGGCAATTGCTAAGCTCCACAAGCCTTTCCAGCAAATCAGTGAGCTTTTTACTGGAGTTGTTTTCACAGAAATAAACTAGTTATTAACAATCCTTTCCACACTTGTGGAAAAGCCCACCTTAAATACAAAAGCCCAGGTCCACTCACCTGGGTCTGCGCGAACGCAATTCTAGCAACATACACATGGGCTTTCAAGATTAATTCTGTAGTTCTTGAAAAACTTTCTCATTTGAATTCTTCAAGCCGCGAAATAGCGCTTGCATGGCTCAGCCCCTCAAGAGCGCTGGGCGGGGAATGGAATACAATTGAAGCTTAGTCTATAATAGCCGAGCTTCTTCGAGAAGGAGTGAGAGGAGACTCGAGGCTTGAAGAGAACATATCAGCCGAAGAAGAGGAAAAGGAAAAAAACGCACGGATTTCGCGAGAGGATGAGAACCCCCGCGGGGCAGAGAGTGCTCAAGCGCCGAAGAACCAAGGGTAGGAAGAGACTTGCCGTCTAAATCCATCGGAGACCTTTCGTGGATTGGGAGACGGGAAGATATAAGAAAAGTGAAGGCTGCCGGCAAGCGCTTAGCCAGCAACCACTTCGGGGTGTGGGCTTGTAAGCAAGCAGGAAGGGAACTGCCTAGAGCTTCCGTTGGAGTAATTACTGGACGTGGGTTTGAAAATGCTGTATCCCGGAATGCCGCCAAAAGGCGAGGAAAGTCTTGCGCCATGGACCTAAGGGAGCTGTTCGAACCCGGCTGGGCTTATTTGATTGAGTGCAAGCCCGGTGTACAAGAAGAAGAGTATAAAGAGTTGGTGAAAGAACTGGAGAAAGGGCTAAAGGCACTTTCTAACTGGGTGAAAGAGGAAAGACGATAGAAAAAACCAGGCGCGCGTTCCGTTTATTTTTTTTATTTCCGGTGGAGTTATACAGATGGCTGGTTTCTCCCACGCTGGGGAAGACCTGTAAGTATTACCCAACCTGCTCGGAGTATTTTGAGCAGGCGGTCCTGAAGTATGGAATAGTGAGGGGTTCGATCAAGGGAATTTATAGAATACTCAGGTGCAACCCCCTTTCGGCAGGTGGATATGACCCCCCATAGAGGTTTTAGGTGTTCTCCATGATATTTGCCGCGATTCCCGGGCTTGACTGGCTGGGAAAAATAATTGCTTACGTGCTCAGATATTTCACAAGCATCACCGGTGGCTCTTTTGGCGGCGCCATATTACTTCTCACCGTGGCCATGCGCTTGGCGCTCCTGCCCTTAACCTGGAAGCAGACGAAATCCATGATGGCGATGCAGCGCCTCCAGCCTCAACTCAAAGAGCTCCAGCAAAAATACAAGGACGACAAGGAGAAACAAGGCCAGGAGATAATGGCGCTCTACAAGCGGGAGAACGTTAGCCCCTTTGGTGGTTGCCTGCCGATGATTCTGCAACTCCCTATACTATTTGCCGTCTTCGACGTGCTGAATGATATAGCAGTGGCTAAAGGCAAGTCGAAATATATTGCCTTGCTGGGGGTGGGGAGTGGGGGATTTAACTTTCTCGGCGTAGATACCAGACTTGCGGGGAGCAAACTGTGGGCTTCCGGCAACTTCGCGGGGCTGATAGTACTGGTGCTCCTTACCGTTGTCACCGGATATATTTCTTCGAAGATGATGACGACAGACCCAAAGCAGTCGAAGATGATGGCTTTCATGCCCGTAATCATGGGATTTTTTGCCTGGGTCCTCCCTGCCGGGGTTACCATCTATATCGTGGCGACAAACATTTTAACAATCGTCCAGCAGTATACGCAGTTAGAGGTAGAGGGCTATTATGACCAGAAGCGAGCCCAGAGAAAAAAGGCTGACGAGAAATGGTACGAAAAAGCCAAATGGGGGCTGCTTGATGCCGGCTCTCGCCTTCTGGTTCTTCTTCACTTAAAGAAGCCGCTACAGGAGAAGAAGGAAGACCGCTTGAAGAAGGGGGCTAAATCTGGAGCTGTTGCCAAGAGCTCGGTGGGGATGTCCTCAAACAGCGGGTCGGGCGAAGCGAAAAAAAAGATGAAAGAGAAACAGGGAGTTCAAGAGAAGGGAAAAACTAGCGGGAAGGCAGGTTCCGCCGGCGCAAAAAAGGCAGGAGCGAAGGGTAGTGTCACAAAGGCTTCGGGGAGGACCGCGAAGAAATATCCTGCAAAGAAGCAAGGGAAGAAAAAGAAATAAAGGCTAGTGGCTTAGGAGAAGAAAATGGCGGAAGAAAAAGCTCGGGAATTTGTAGGAAGGACTGTTGAAGAGGCCATAAACGTAGCACTTCAAGAGCTTGGAATGGAGCGAAATGATGTCCATATAGAGGTACTAGAAGCTCCGCAAAAAGGCTTTCTAGGATTGGGCGGCAGGGAAGCGAGAATAAGGGTAGAGCCCCTTGGGGAATGGGAAGTGAAAGCTCATGAGAAGCCGCGAGGGGATAAAGCCGAGCCTGCCGGCCAACAGAAAGCAGAAGCTGGTCCTGAACCCGGGCGGAATGTTGCCGCGCCTGCCCAGATGGTTGAAAAGATAGTGGGCTTCTTTGGGATTAACGCCGAGGTGAAAGTCACCGAAAAGGAAAGCGAAGTCTTGGTTGATATTACGGGGGATGACGTGGCAATACTGATTGGTAAGGGGGGCGCGACGCTCGATGCCCTCCAGTACCTCGTGAACGTGGTTTGCAGGGGAAAGGGACTTACTGACAAAAGGATAATCATCGATGTCAGCGGGTATAGAAGGAAAAAAAGGAAGAGACTGGAAGCTGAAGCAGTTGAGGCGGCGGAGAAGGCGTCGTCCGAGAAGAGGGACGTAGAAATGAGACCCATGGGAGCGGGGGAGCGCCGGACCGTTCACATGGCTTTGAAGGCTAGAGATGATGTGACCACCGAAAGCAAGGGGGAGGGTGAAGAAAGAAGGGTTGTCATCTACCCTAAGGAGCAAAGCCCGACTTAGCCCTTTGCCCAGAGCCTCTCGTTTTATTTTTTGTTTCGCTAAGAGCGTTCTCTCGATTGCGCAACAACTTTTCTATGGCAAGCACGGGAGCCCGGTATGAATTATGTGCTTATTTTGATTATTGGCTGTGGGGCTGGGATTGTAACTGGTCTTATAGGAGCCAGCGGCGTCATGGTTGTGGTGCCAGCGCTCACCCTGCTTGGCTATTCCGCCACTAATGCTATAGGGGCGAGCCTCTTCATCGATACCATAGCGTCGCTGGTCGTAGCGTGGACCTACTATCAAAACAAAAACCTCAACCTCAAGGAGGGTGCCTGGATAGTCATAGGCTCCGTGGCAGGCGCACAAGTGGGCAGTTTGCTCTCGCCACATATTCCGGACTTTGGATTAGGGGCGGCTTTCAGCGTGTTTTTGCTGATTTCGGCGGTAATATTCTGGGTCAGAGGGGCTAGGGCCCCTTTGCCTGCCCCAGATGACGATAACAAGGCTAACGATAGTAGCGCTAATTCTCAGCCTTCTGGCATACTGAAGCTCTTGCGAGCCAACGTTATAGTCTCTGGCTTGCTGCTCGGTTTTCTTGTGGGTGTAGTAAGCGGCTTACTGGGAGCTGGCGGCGGCGTTATGATATTGCTCATATTGGTCTTTGTCATGCAATATACCATGCATGAAGGCATAGGTACCTCTACCCTAATAATGGCGTTTACTGCCGCTTCTGGGGCGATAGGCCATGCCATTACTTCCAGCCTTCCCCTAAAGGCTGCTATATTCGGAGCGATAGGGACTCTTGCCGGAGGCCGGCTTGCCGCAACCTTTGCTAACAAGGTCAATGAGAAAGTTTTAAGCAAGGTTGTGGGGGGCATATTCGCGGTACTGGCTGTGGTGATGTTTATAACTCAGGGAAAAACCACGATAGGTCACTGACGAGGCCCTCTCCCTTAGGCTGGAGGGCAAACCTCTGAGAGCTTAACCCTCAATTTAGGTTGAGGACGCACCGGGCGGAGACTTACCCGTATAGGCATTTGGGGCTCAGTATGTTCCACGTGGAACATGGCAAGACGGCGATCCCTTGCGTTAAGAGTGTGGAGAAGTGGGGGTGAGTAGCGAGGAGCCGGCTTCGAACTTATCAACAACAATTCCACACCCCATGTGGAAAAGTTTGGGGAAATCCGCTCTAATTTGCCAAAAAAGCGGCTCGAGCTGTAAAAAATGGCTCACCATAAAGAAAACTAGCGACTAGAATGTGGAAAAGCCATAGTGAGCAAATACTTCCCTAGATATGGGAAAAGAGAAAAAGCAGGATGTAAAAGCAGAAAAATGGAGAGGTGGCTAGTAGAACTTGTAAAAAAGTATTCACCTCAAGATTGGGAGTCGAAAGTCGAGAAGTTGGAACAATATGTCCGTCTTCTTGAGGCGAAGAGGAAATGGGGGAACCTTGCCTCTCGCGCGCTGGTGGAAAAACCGTCTACGGCACTTGCCGACTCGATTGAGGTGGCAAGGCTTCTCGAGCCGGCGGAGCACGAAAAAGTCGTCGATGTTGGAAGCGGAGGGGGGTTGCTTGGGCTGGTTGTGGCGGTCATGTGTCCCCGGGTGAGGGTAAGCCTTGTTGAACCTAATGCTAGGAAATGCACTTTTCTCGCCGAGGCGATTGGCTCTCTTGGGATTCCCAATGCCGAGGTGGTTTGTTCAAGAATAGAGGGATTGCCAGTCGACCCCTCCTTCGATGCTGCGATTACTAGGGCGACCGGCAAGCTCGAGGTGATGGTGGGGCGAATACTCCCGGTAGTTCGCAAGGGAGGGATTTTTGTTTCGGTCAAAGGACCTGGCTGTGAGTCGGAGATTGCTAGCGCCCAGGATATTCTGGCGAAGGCGGGGGGTGAAATCCTCGAAGTAAGGCGACTTTTCCTTGAGGGGAAAGATGGTGAACTGTCCGAGGCGAGAGCCTCTCTTGTTGTGATTAGGAAGGTAAAGGCTTCCACTGAGAAGCCGGGAGATGTAGAATCGGAGCGATGAGTAAAGGCTTGGCTTCCCGTGCTATATCAATAACCAACCAGAAGGGCGGGGTAGGAAAAACCACCACCGCTATAAACTTGAGCGCATACCTAGCCTCTTCGGGGCTTGCGGTTCTGCTTGTGGACCTAGACCCCCAGGGTAATGCCACGAGCGGGGTGGGAGTCGAGAAAGCCTCGATAGGCTCTTCGGTCTACGAAGTCCTTGTCAATGGAGTGGGCATTCGCGAGGTGATGAGACCTGGTCCCGTAGAGGGATTGACGGTGGTTCCTGCCAACCTCGACCTCGCGGCTGCGGAAATCGAGCTTGCGGCTGAGCTTTCAAGGGAATATCGACTTCGGGAGGGCCTCGAGCCCGTGAGGGATGACTACGACTTTATTGTGATAGATTGCCCGCCGGCGCTCGGACTCTTGACTATCAATGGGCTTTCTGCCTGCGACGAAACGCTTATTCCGATACAATGTGAGTATTATGCTCTCGAGGGGCTCGTGTACCTCCTTAGAACCATCAGGCGTGTAAAGCTACACGTAAACAAATCACTTTCCATTACCGGAATTCTTCTTACCATGTTTGACACCAGGACAAACCTTTCCAAGGATGTTGTGGAAGAGGTGCGAAGGGTATATCCCGACCTCGTCCTGGATACCGTCATTCCCAGAAGCGTGCGGCTTTCCGAAGCGCCGAGTTTCGGTAAGCCAATTCTTCTATATGAACCGTTGTCGAAAGGCGCTCTTGCCTACGAGGAGCTTGCAAAGGAAGTGAGAGAAAGTGGCAAAGAAAGGCTTGGGGAAGGGGCTGGATGTCCTGATAGGCAAAGCAGCGGAGGAGGAACTGCTTGAGGAAATCCCTATAAATAATATAAAACCAAACCCACGCCAGCCTCGCCGTAGATTCGACTCAGAGGGGCTGGAAGAGATGGCAGAGTCAATCCGCGCCTTTGGAGTGGTTCAACCAGTGATAGTGCGACCAACGATGGGCGGCTATGAGTTGGTGGCAGGGGAGCGAAGGTTTCGCGCCGCCAAGATGGCTGGTTTGGAGAAGATACCGGCAATCATCAAGGAGCCATCCGAGACCTCCTCGCTGGAAATCGCCTTGATTGAGAATCTGCACAGATCTGACCTTAATGGAATCGAGGAAGCGACTGCTTATCAGCAATTACTCGATGATTTTGGGGTTACCCACGAAGAACTGGCGAAAAGGGTTGGGAAGAGCAGGGCTGCGATTACCAACACCCTCAGGCTTCTTCAGCTGCCGCCGGGGGTTCAGAAGGAGCTGATGGAAGGGCGCATCACCACTGGTCACGCAAAGGCGCTCCTTTCCCTTCAGGAAGACCCTCCCCACATGGAGAGGCTGTGTAGAAAAGTAATAAAGGAAGGGCTTTCGGTTCGCCAGACCGAAAAGCTCGTTGCCGCCTCCTCGGGTCCCGCGGCTGCTCCCAATGAGGCAATTCGGCGAAAGAAAGAACTTCCTCCCGAGCTAAAGGAATTTTTAGACGAGCTTGCCGAGGCGCTGGAGGCGAGGGTCAAATGCGTTCTTGGGAAAAACAGGGGAAAACTAATTATCGAGTTCCGGGATACCGAAGACCTTTCCAGGATCTGTGGGAATTTGCTTAGGCGGGGAGAAGTAAGCAGAGCTGAAAGCCTCAAAGACGGGGAAGCGCCTGCCTGAGAGTCGGCCTTCGTAATATGCCGCGAAGTGGTTTACTTCTTGGCGAGGGCAGCGCGTATCAGCTTTTCTACCAACTCGTCGAAAGCGATGCCCGCAGCCTCTGCGGCTAAGGGAAGAAGGCTTGTCTCGGTCATTCCTGGGCTGATATTCAACTCCAGCACATAGGGAATGCCACTTTTATCCACAATCATATCTACCCTGGAGACATCTTTGCACCGAAGGAGCTTGTGAGCCTTCAAAGCAACGTCGTTGACTCGAGCAAGCGTCTTTTCGTCTATGCGTGCCGGTGCAAAATACTCCGTCTTGCCAGGAGTATATCGGGACTCGAAATCGAAAAACCCCGATTTTGGAACAATCTCGACCGGAGGGAAAGCCACTGGCTCTTCCGTCCCTAAGATGCTTACAGAGATTTCCTGCCCTTGGATGAATTCTTCTATGAGGACCCTCTCATCATAGCCAAGTGCGGCAATTATCGCATCTGCCAGGTCTTCAAACCTCCGTACCACCTTGACGCCCAGTGCGGATCCTTGTGCCGCGGGTTTGACCACCACTGGGCTTCCGAGGGTCTCCCATGTTTTTGGGAGGAGTTTCGAAGCCCCCATCTCCTGGATGGTCGGGGCACTGAAGGTGTGATACCTGGGGGTGTATATACCATTTGCCATGAAGAGTTCCTTGGAAAGAATTTTATTGAAGCCGATGATGCTCGAGAGGGGGCCCGGTCCAGTGTAAGGGATTTCCAGCATTTCAAGGAGCTCCTGGATAGTCCCGTCCTCCCCGTGCTTCCCGTGGAGGGCAATGTAGGCGACATCTGGTGATTGTTGGAGTAGGGTTGGCACGAGCAAGTCATCCACGTCGAGTTCCACCACGGCATACCCCCTTTCCCTGAGGGCGTTTGCAACCCTTTCCCCAGATTTTAGGGAAATGCTCCTTTCTAAGGACTTACCTCCCATAAGAACTGCAATTTTAAGCTTCATTAGACCCTCCTATGGATTTCCCACGGCTATTCTCTGTCAAGGCCAAGGCTATGGTAGAGGTTTATCTCCTTCTTTATGACCTTTCCGAGACGCTTTACGCCAGTAGCGATTTGTTCCTCGGCTGGATAGCTAAAATTTAGCCTCATGCAATTGGAGCCCGATTCGTCAGGGAAGAACGCGCTCCCCGGCACGTAAGAGACCTTTTCCTCTATTGCCAAGGGGAGCATCTTTCTAGTGTCGATATAAGGAGGAAGAGTTACCCAGATGAAGAGCCCCCCGCGGGGTTTGGTCCAGGTGCACCCCGATGGAAGGTGTTCCTCGAGGCTGGAGAGCATTACATCCCTGCGTGACCGATAAACTGGTTTGAGGTTCTCCATGTTTTTCTCCACCAGCCCTCTGTTTATATATTCTTCCGCGAACATCTGGCTCAAGTTTGGCGAGCAAAGGTCGGCGGATTGCTTTAGGGTAGCGAGTCGCTCGATGATGGGCGGTGGGGCAAGGACCCATCCGACCCGGATGCCGGGGGAAACCACCTTTGAAAGGGTGCCCAGATACACCACGTTTTTTCTGCTGCGTGCCGTAATAGGCTCGATAGGATTTCCCTCAAATCGAAGGAGCCCATAAGGATTGTCTTCTATTATGAGGAGGTCGCGCTCCTCGGCGATGTTGACGAGCTTTCCCCGTCTTGATTGGGAGAGGGTGACACCGGCAGGATTGTGAAAGTTTGGTATCACGTATATGAACTTCGGCGGCGTATCTTGGAGTCTGTCGAGGCTCTCTTCGAGAAGGTCTACTCGCATGCCTTCCTCATCCACCGGTATTGTCGTCACGCGAGGCGCTGCTGCCGTAAAGGCGCAGAGGGCTCCCACATATGTGGGGCCCTCGGTTACGATGGCATCGCCTGGATTTATCAATATGCGACTTATAAGGTCGAGAGCTTGCTGGCTCCCCGTGGTAATTAGCATGTGTTCGGGTTCGCCTTTTAAACCTTCCCTTGCCATCAGTTTGCAAAGTGCGGATTTGAGCGGATAGCGGCCTTCTGTTTCGCCGTATTGCAGGGCCTCACTGAGACCATTCTTCAAAACTGAGTCCATCACAGAAATAACTTCAGTTTTCGGAAGCCCCTCTATAGAGGGAAGCCCTCCGGAGAAGGGCACTATGTCTTTTCGACCTGCCGTGCTCATCAAGTCCCGGATTTCGGACGATCGCATGTGTTGCGCGGCTTCGGAGTATAGGCTTGAATAGGGGTCGAAACTTATTTCAGGGGGCAATCCGTCTCACACCTCTCTGATTTCACAAAGATTCAAAAGAAGTTAACGCAGAACAAAATTCTTGTCAAACAACAATCTTGCGGGGGCGGGAATCACGGCTTGTTTTTACGCTGGCGGTGGGCATTTGGCTTTTACGAAACCTTGAACTGCTTTATCATCATTGGGTGAAACGTTGTGAGGCTTTGGAGCGCCGAGCGCGCGGCCAAGAGATTTTTTGGGGCCCATAAAGTTGTTTACGGAAGAGCAAGCCTTCATCCTTCTTCAGAGGAGAATTCTCAAAGACAGAGGGATTGACTGTGGGCAGTATAAGGAAAGGTATCTCAAGCGCAGGATTGCCACGCGGCTCAGGGCAACAGGGGCTAAGGATTACCTCGAATACGCCAATATCCTCAAGAAAAACCCTGATGAATATGAATTCCTGGTTGCTGCTTTGACCATAAACGTCACCGAGTTTTTTCGCGACCACGATGTTTACCAGAAGCTTCTCACCACCATTGTGCCGGATTTGCTGGAAAGAAAAGAGGCGACCAAAAGTAACAGCCTGAGGGTGTGGAGTGCAGGATGCGCAAGCGGAGAGGAAGCCTACTCTGTCGCCATGATTATCTACCAGGTTTTGGGGGAAGGGTTTGGTGGATGGAACGTGCGAATTCTAGGAACGGACATAGACGAAAAGAGCCTCGCAGCGGCGAGGCGAGGTGTCTATTCCCAAGTGAAAGTTTTAGAGGGAATGGATCAGAGCCGCTTTTTCTCTGAAATTCCCAACGATGGCGAG
>JAQURN010000006.1 GCA_028715585.1 Actinomycetota bacterium
TGGGGTTCTCCAGGGATTTGTGTTCTTATGCGAGGCTCGACATTGGTTCTGCCGTTACGAAGGGAGGGCCAATCGGCGGGCTTCCAAAGCCCGACTTTCTATTGTGTTGCAACAACATCTGCGGGACGGTAGTGAAGTGGTATCAGCATCTCTCCAGGTATTTTTGTGTCCCAATGTTTCTTCTGGACACGCCTTTCATTCACGCCTCCATGCCGGCTCATTCTTCTCGATATGTGGAGAGCCAGTTTGAAGAGCTAGTGAAATTTCTCGAAGAGCAGACGGGGAAGGAATTCTCGATGGACCGCTTTGAGGAAGTTGCTATTCTCTCGGTCGAGGGGGTTGAGTTGTGGAAGAGCGTGCTCAAGACCGCGGAGAACAAACCTTCACCTCTAACGTCCTTCGACGCGTTCGTTCACATGGCACCGATAGTCACTCTCCGTGGGACGAAGGAGGTGGTGGAATATTACCAGCTCTTGCTGGGTGAAATGAAGACGAGGATAGAGTCTGGGGTCTCCGCGGTGCCGCGGGAGAAATACCGCTTTCTCTGGGACAACATACCAGTCTGGTATGCGATGAGAGAGCTGGGAGAGGTCTTTGCGAAGAATGACTCCTGCCTTGTTGCCGATACATATACTTCCGCTTGGGCGGTGGACATAAAGTTGGACGAACCGTTTGCGAGCATGGCTTCTGCCTATACGAACGTGTATTTAAATATTTCAATTGACCTCATGCTCGAGAAGATACTTTCCCTTATGAATCGGTATTCTGTTGATGGGGTTGTCATGCACTCGAACCGCTCATGTAAGCCGTATTCTCTGGGACAGTATGACCTGGCGAGGGAAATTACCAAAAAGACAGGTAAGCCAGTTCTCATCCTGGAGGCTGACATGACTGACTCCCGCGTATATTCGAGTGCCCAGGCGAAAGAGCGGATAGAGGCTTTCGTTGAATCCCTATCGTGATTTTTAGAGGAGCGATTTTTCGCTCAATTCGATAGCATGGTCTATCTGTTCTTTGAGAACTGGTGGAAGCCCTGTAATATCAACGTGCATGAATCCCCGTACAATGGTTGCCACCGCCTCGTCCTCTGTGAGCCCTCGAGCCATCAAGTATTCGACTTCTTCCTGGGCGATTTTCCCAACCGCGGCTTCGTGGGACATGTCAACCCCCGCGACCTTGCCATCCAGCTCCGGTATTGAAAGGATTTCTCCGTCGCCTTCGAGTATTAAACCCCGACATTCGAGGTGAGCTTTTATGTCAGGGACTTCGCCGACCAGAAGGCCTCTTGTTATAGTCTTTCCGCCGGTTGAAATCGCGCGCGTAATCATCTCGCAGCGAGCTTCTGGGGCGGAGAGAACGCCCTTCGAACCTATATCCATCTCGCAACCGGGGTATCCCACCACGATGGAATTGAATCTGGATACCGCTCCGCGCCCTGCCATATAGGCGGTGGGATACAGTTGCAGGGATTCGACGGGATGGAGGCAAACGTAGTTGTTGAGGAAGACCCCGCCTTCCTCTATTCTTGTGGCGCTTCTTGGCCTTACCGCGATGTTTTCGGCCCAGTTGTGAATCATGGTAAAGGTTATCTTCGCGTTTTTCTTGATATAAAACTCACTTATGCCAATGTGTAGAGCCCTGAGTTCGGGTGAGTCTGTCGCGCACCCAGTTACGATGTGGAGTTCCGACCCTTCTTCCGCGATTACTATGTTATGGACATTTTGGCTTATCTTGTTTTCCTTGAGATAAAGACAAGCTTGTACTGGGAATTTCGATTTTGCCCCGGGCAATGCCCTTATGAAATAGCCGTTCTGAAAAGCCAGTTCTGCCGAGGCGGTATATTTGTCTGAATCAACTGGCACTATCTTCCAGAGATACTCTTGGAGCCATGGATATGTTTCCAGGGCGTCACGGGTGGACATCACTTCTATTCCGTCCTGGGTTTGTACCGCGTGTAGCACGGAGCCATCAACCTGTATGAAAGACCCAGACCTTTCCTTTCCTGTTATGTCAACGCCGGCGTTTAGTAAACGTTCTTCATCCACTAAATCGATGTTGCCCAGGTCTTGCTGGGGGTAGTTGGGGGCTTCAGTTGTGAATTTTTCCAGGTCGATGTCGGACCCGTATTTCGCTGGCTTTTCTTTTGCCTTTTTAGCTCTTTCCTCTATTTCTGACAGGTCAGACATCCTTTGTAACCCTGCTTTCTTATTCCCTGTATTATCTCGTGGGGGTTTCCCATGCACCAGATAGTTTTATTGACGAGGACGCAGCCTCTATCCGCCTCTACGTAGTCCAGAATATGACCGGAGTGCGAGATGATAAGCCCCGCTTTTTTCCTCCGACGGTGGTGAACATCTTTTTCTAGAAGCTTCCTGATTGCCTCTCCAACAAGGCTGATGCTCACGAGGTCAACTCCGGACTCTGGTTCGTCGAGAAGCGCGAGGTCTGGTTTCTGCGCGAGGAGCTGAAGAAGTTCCGCCCTCTTGATTTCTCCCCCGGAAAATCCAAGGTTCAGGTCGCGGTCCAAAAAAGAGCCGAAGTTCAAGCTTTCGGCGAGCTCCTCTGGGTCGGTGCTGTTGTGCCCGATAAGCTCGAGAATTTCTCTCACCTTGAGCCCTCTTATGGTGGGAGGGCGTTGGAACATTATCCCGATGCCCATTTTTGCCCTTTCTGAGGGGGGAAGGTGGGTCACTTCTTTCCCCTTGAAGAAAATGGAGCCTGTTTCGATTTTGTATGGTCCAAGCCCCATTATTGTCATCAAGAGAGAAGTCTTGCCAGAGCCGTTTTCTCCAAAGAGCATGAGAGTTTCTCCCTCGTAGATTTCAAGGAAGATGTGCTCGAGAAGGGTGTTCCCGTTTATGGTAACTGTAAGATTGTTTACTTCCAGCACCTTTTGGCCGATATTATCCATATGTCATTTCACCTTTCGGTCTAGCTTGCTTCATTCAGAGAGAGCGGCAAAACTAAACTAATGAGCTGCGAGCGGTTTCCCAAAGGAGACCACGCGTATTATAGCATAATCATGCCCCCTGGTCCCCCTCTTGTCCTGACCTCCTACGAGGTGGGGAGCCGGTACTATTTGTCGCCCTCCACCGCGGCAAAGCCGCCTTCCCTGACGATGATGGGGTGGATGTGAGCCATCGGGCTTTCTCCCTTCTCGAGCTCGCGCAGCGCCACCACGAGCGTGTCCACGAACTCGCGGAAGTCATCCTTGAAGAATGACATGTGCAGGAAATCATGCTGAATTACGATGGTATTCGCTTCATCGTACCTCCACACTGCTGTCGTAGTGCCCTGCTTGGAGGTAAATGTTGCGAGATCGGTGATGGACATCCTCCCTCCTTCCGGCACCCTTTGGGGGAGCCTTTCTCTGGCGCTTAAATGCTGTGGCTTTTTGTTGATTCACATGACAAAATTTGGTATCATGTAAGCATGATATTGATGTCTCATTATAGACAATAATATTGTCTATATACCACCAAAGATTGGAGGTGTCAATAATCGCAACAAAGAATTTAAAAAAAAGCGCGGTTGTTTCTGAAGAAGAGGTTTGCGAATACGATAAGGCGCTTTCCCGAAGGCTCAAAGAGCTCAGGGATGAAAGGGGCTTAAAGAGAGGGTGGGTGGCAAAACAACTTGGCGTCCATTACAACACTCTCAAAAACTGGGAGCTGGGTAGGGCTCATCCGGGCACTGGTGATATATTGGCTCTTTCGAAGATTTACCATGTCAAACCCGAGGAGTTTTTCCGCGGGCTCAAGATAACATCTTGACTTTCTCTTGCAGGGCGAAAAGATATAATGTTCCCCCGAAAGAGCAGGGAAGATTTTGGATTGGGGGCGACTTGACAAGGAAGTACTGGAAGCGGCTAGTTGTTTTTGCTGTGTTGGCATACCTGCTGGCTCTCTGCGATTTTACCGTCCCTCTGGCGGCAAGCGGCGGAGTTGGGGTGAAGGCTATGTACGATGCTGGCTCAAGTTTCTATGACGCGAAGGTCACCGCCTCAGACCTCGACGGAGATGGCTTCACGGAACTCCTAATTGGAAATTCAAATGGTTACCTCTACTGCTTTGACCACGCAGCTAGGGTCAAATGGGCTTACCAAACGGGTGGAAGAATCAGGGGAGCTCCGGCGGCGAGTGATGTCGATGGGGATGGCAAAAAAGAGATATTTGTTGGAGATATGAATGGATGGGTGTGGGGATTCGATTCTAATGGGAATGTTCTCTCTAGGTGGGGTTGGCCAAAGAAGACCCCCACAATAGCAGCCGGCAATTTGGTTGGCGTCTATTCTTCGCCCGCTATAGGTGACATCAACGGCGACGGCGTTGCTGACGTAGTTGTAGGCACATATGGCCACTATATCTTTGCCTGGAGCTATACTGGCTCCACCCTTCCCGGCTGGCCATACAATAACGCGGACACTATATGGTCCTCCCCCGCCCTTGCCGATCTCGATGGGGATGGCTTGCTAGAGGTGATAATCGGGGCTGATTGCACGGGTGGGCCAGGCTGGCCTTACCCTCCAGGAGGGCTTCTTTATGTCTTCAATGGCGACGGAAGCCTTCTCCCCGGTTTTCCGCAACATTCTCCCGAGGTTTTGTGGTCATCTCCAGCGGTGGCTGATATCGATGGGGATGGGCTTTACGAGATTATCATTGGAACCGGCCATTACTACAAGGCTATTGGTAAAATCTCCACGGAGGGTCACAGGGTTTACGCCTTCAACCACGACGGTTCCGCGGTTACCGGCTGGCCAGTGGTCGCCGCGGGGTCCACCATGAGTTCGCCCGCGGTTGGGGATATCGATTCCGATGGAGTGAAAGAAGTGGTTATTGCCTGTAACGGCCAGGGTGGGATTGGAGCCGAGCACCTGATGGCGATAAAGCCGAATGGAAGCGTGATTTGGGATGTTTCTTTGTATGGGCCGCATCTCAATTCTCCATGTCTTGGAGACGTGAACGCAGACGGCGTCTCCGACGCCCTTATTCCTTCAGGGGGAGCCCTGAATGCCTTTGACGGGAGTGGTGCGCGTATATTCAGCGAGTGTCCCGACACCGAGAGGAACTTTTGTATAACCACCCCTGCTTATGGGGATTTTGACAAGGACGGTAAGGCGGAGGTGGCATACGGAACTGGGGATGACCCCGATTATGGAACGAGGCAGGGAGGCAAATTCTACATCCTGAAGTGCGATTCCCCGGCGAACAGTGGCTCCTGGCCGATGTTTCATCGAGATGAATCCAACAAGGGAACGATAACGGTAAAGAACGACCCAACCCCTCCAACCCCTCCCTCCCCACGGGCGCAGTCTGCTTCGTATCACACCTATATTCTCATCATGAATCCTGGGAAGAAGTCAACGAAAGTCAAGATAGACCTGATGAACGATCAAGCTGTAACCATGCCTGTCGATCTCCTTGTTCCTCCCGCCTCGAGGCAGACCTTTTTCGTGAACGAGTTTATGCTAGGAAGGGAGGTTAGTGCCAAGGTTACTAGCGATGAGCCAATAATCTGCGAAAGAGCGATGTATTTCAACCGCAAGGGTGTTATTGGCGGAGGACACGATTCGATTGGCGCGACCGAGAAGTCGACCACCTGGTACCTTGCCGAGGGATACAGCGCGCCCAACTTCGACGAATATGTCCTCGTTTTCAACCCGAACGATTTTCCGGTGCACATAACCATGACCTTCATGGTTGAGGGTGAGCAGCCCCAAGTGTATGATTTCGACATGCTTGCCCACTCTCGCCACACTACCGACCTAAAGTGGAGATTTGGCCCCAGGCCTGTTTCGGTTTCGACTAAGGTAGAGGCGACGGGCGAGGTGGTGTGTGAGAGAGCGATGTATTTCAACTACTCAAACCAGTTTGGAGGGCATGATTCGATAGGAGTTACGGAGCCTTCCACTTCCTGGTGCCTGCCAGAAGGATATACCGCCCAGGCTTACGATGCTTATATTCTTATTCAGAATCCCAATGATACAAGGGCAACAGGAGCTCTCTCCTTTTTACGCTCAGATGGATATGAGAGGGCTTTGGGATTTGGGGTGGAGCCCAAAGGAAGATATACCGTGAAGGTGGATGATGTTCCGGGCTTCGAGGCAGCTGAGTTTTCCACAGAGATTAGCTCTAATATCGGAGTAGTGGCTGAGAGGGCGATGTATTTCAACTCCGAGGGGAGAGATGGAGGGCACAACTCCATCGGAGTTCCAAATGCAGGCGAGAAGTGGTATCTTGCGGAGGGCTATACCGGTGGGGGATTCGACACCTATGTTCTCATCATGAACACGGAGACTTCTCCAGCCAAGGTCAAGACGACTTTTATGAGAGATGACGGTTACAATTATTCTCGCACCGATGTGCTCGCCCCTCGCTCGAGATTTACGATTCACCTCGATGATGTTCCGGGATTCGAGAGCGTGGAGGCATCGACTCTCGTTGAATCCCAGGACGGGTCGAAAATCATAGCTGAGAGGGCCATGTATTTCATGTATAACAATCTTGCTGTTGCGGGAGGGCACGACTCGATAGGTGTGAGCAAGCCAGCAAATGAATGGTATTTTGCCGAAGGTTACACCGGAAACTGATGCTCTTGACTCACAGTTTCCGGGTTACGAAGACGAGGTCGAAAGCTCGTGAGGGGGAAATCTTCCCCAGCCACATGCCCAGGCGGTAGAGAAGTTCATACTTTGGTTTGGCAAGGCGAGTGGTGAGGATATCGTTCCTGTTTCCCCTGGGGCGCCACCAGTCGATGAGTGCCTCGAGATATATGCCAGTAATTTTCAAAACATCGAATCCATGCTCTTCTAAAATCTTCTGCAACTCGAGCATGCCAAATTCCCTAATGTGCTCTGGATGGACTGGTATAGCTTTCCCATTTGCTCGTGCGAGGAGCCTTTCCCTGTTGGGAGTAGAAAGGATGAGTATTCCCCTGGGAGCGAGTACCCTTCTCCATTCTTCCAGGGCTTCGTCCGTATCAGGGACATGTTCTATTATCTCGCCTGCATAGACCGCGTCAAAGCTGGAGTTTTCCCAAGGAAGTTTTGTTGCGTCCGCCACTACCCAACTGAAGTTGGGGGCAATTAATCGCATTTTCTCCATTGCTGCCGAGTCGAGGTCGCAACAGGTAATATCGAAGTCCCAGTCCACTTGAGCGAGGTGGAAGATGCTGTAGCCCGAACCTACGTCTAGCACGCGGCTACCTGGCTTTATGAATTTTTGGAACAACTTAGTTTGCGTACGGAGCCTCGCATTGTGAAATGAGAGAAAAAACGGGTGTTCCGTTATGTATTCTTCCTGGTGAGATTCCTGGGTGTAGTACTTGTCGAGAAGCTGGTTTCCGATGACTTTTATCGCGATTTCGCTGACCTTGTCTCCTTCTTTTAAGCGAAGCAACATCCGTGGCCATGGAATGAAGTCTTTCGCTGAGCTGGTGGCTTGGGGGGCGACCAGGGTGTCGCCAGAAAGGATTTCCACTGCTTCCTTGAGGCTATTCAGCCAGTGAATGGAAAGGATTGCGGCTCCAGGCTCGATATTGCTGAAAACCCACCTTCCTAGAAGGCTTGATTCTTCCTCTGTGTTTGGCACTCTCAAAAGGGAAATTTCCAATCTTTCATTGGACGCCTTCGGGATTTCAATGTCGAGGTTTGTGGTTGGAGAATCTATGACAAGTATGTCATTTTTTGCTTTTATCATCATTTTTGCCTTTCAGTCTGGAAGCTCGATGAATTTTCGCAGGTACTTCTTCAGCTCACGGCTGACCGCTTGGGGAGAAAAATCCTCGAGCCTTTCTCGTTGTCCCTCGATTATCGAGTTTCTAAATTCCGAATCTTGCCTCAAGAGTTCCATTAGTTCTCCAATCATGGGGAAATCTTTCTCCAGAAACATCAAACCAGCACCATCCATCGTAAATGGTATAGCGGTAGAGCCATAAGCAAGCGTGGGCAAGTCAACCGCGAAGCTTTCAATGAGCGGCACCGCAAATCCTTCGTGGTCGCTCATTGAAAGGTAAACGTCCGCGCCCCGATAATAGGAAGCAAGTTCCGCGTCGCTTACCCGTTCTATAAAGTGAACGTTGTCCCAAATCTGGTAGGAGTCCACCAGCCACTGGAGCTGGCCATCGTATTGAGTGAACCACGAAGGGCCTACCAAGAAGAGATGGGATTGTGAATTGATGCAGCGGTGGTAATAGAAAAAGGCTCTTATTATGTCGTCGAGGCGCTTATTCGGAACCTTTCTTCCCACGAAGAGAATGTTGAATGTATCCGCGAAAGGAGCCATGGGGTCGGGGTTCAACCTTGGCTCCAGCAGCCTTTCGTAGTCCACAAAGATGGGAAGGACCCCCGTGCGATTTGGGTTGAACCCCATCTCGACCAGTTCTCGCCGATTGTATTCAGAATCTCCCAGAGCGAGGTCGCACTCGGCTAACTCGGGAAGGAGTTCCCTTCCCCTGTGGCATACTTCACCTACGCCTGCTCCAAAGGGATTCAAATACTCCGGAGGGGTGATGTTGTGGTAGATGAATATCTTGCGGTTTTTGCTCTTCAGGTACATCTTGTAGTTGCCGCAAAAAACCGAATAGTGGAAGATGAGTATGTCGTCGGGGTTTTCCATAAATTGAGTGTATTCGTCATTATCCCTCGCGAGGTTAGAGAAATAAACATCTCGAGCCTCAGAAAACATCATTGTCTCGAGCCCCCAGGATGAAAGGGTTTTATCAATCTGGAATACGTGGTTGCTTACCGCGTCTCCAAACTCAAGTCGCGCACAAAGCTGAAAAATTCTCAATTCAAACTCCAAGGGCTTCAAGTAATCTATCCATGACCGAGTCCCAATTATACTCTGTTTCCACGTATTGCCTGCCTACCTCCCCGAGCTTGTGTGAAAGCTCTCTATCGCACAGAAGTGTGGTGAGCGCCTCCGCAAATTCGGCGTAGTTGCCGAAGGTTAGACCCCCTCCGCTCATGCGAACGTGTTCGCGCGTCACCTCGCAATTTCTGTTGACTAGCACAGGCGTCCCCGCTAGCCATGCCTCCATGAGTACTATAGAGAGACTTTCATTGACGGACGGTTGGCAGAATACATTCGCCGCGGCATAGGCAGCGAGCTTATATTTTTCGGGGATTTTTCCGAAGTCGTAAATGAAAGGTTCGCAATCATATGGTATATTCACGTCTCCCGTGCCAATGAGCACGAGTGAAGCCGCGCCTGGATTTTGAAAGACAAACTCGCGGAAATACCTCAAAAGAAGAGGGGTATTTTTACCTTCCTCACGCCTACCAGCATAGAGCACGAATTTTCCCCTTATGCCGTATTTGTTTCTGAAAGAGTATGGGTCGGATTTGAACGGTCTGAAACCCATTCCAACTACAGGTCCAGGGTCTTCCTTCTCCAGGAGTCGAGAGGCAAGTCGCTTTTCTCCAGGGCTATTGAACATCAAACCTTTTACGCTGGAGAGCATTTGCCTGATGAGGCTTTGGTAGGCATAGGGTTCATCGTGGAGGCAGGGAATGATGTAAGAGATTTCTGGATGTATCTGCGAACCAAAGTAAGTGGTCCCGAAGAGATAAGGCAAAAATATGAGGTGGGAATAAGTTTTTTTGTTCTTTTTTATGTACCTGAAAAGCTCATTGCTTGTTATTACTCCTGAAAGCCACTGTATTTGCTCTCGATGACTCACCTCTTGGCCAGACGAAATAGCTGCAAGCGCTTTGTGGAGGGAAGGCTTTCCCAGTTTTGTTTCTGCCGGGAAACGGATGACCTCAACCCCGTTTTGCTCCGCCCTTCCAGGCGGATAGGTGTTTTTCCATGTGTAGTGGTCGAGTGCCTGGGTGGTAAGGGCTGTAACTCTCAATCCTCTTCTAGCGAGTTCCTCAGCGAAAAGGCGCGCAAGTGTCTCCGCTCCACCTACCACCTCTTCTCCATACCGCGGAACGACAAAAGCTGGGTGAAAATTTTTTGTTCCGATGTTCTTTCTACTACTCACGGATGCCTCTATTCGGGCCTTTGCCCTAAGGCGAGGTACCAGTGAGCCTCTTTCCCGTTGCCATTTTCCGAATGGAGGATTTCTACCCCAGAGAAGCCGCAGACTGACATGGCTTTTTCTATCACTTTCGCACTTGACCACTGCGGGGATGGGTTGGTGTTTGCGAAGCTGTGTACGGCAATAGCGAGTAGCCCTCCTGGAACGAGTGAGAGATAAGTTTTTCTAAGAAGACCTATCAGGGTTTCCGGCTTCAGCCAGAAGGCTAGCTCGCACACGAGAATTGCTTCTTGGCTTTCTTCCGGAAGTTGGGAGAGGAAAGTGAACGGTCTTTTGGTAAGCATGGCATTTGGGGGGAGGCCGACCTCCTCCCAGGTGGAGCCGGAGGATACTACCGATATCGAATACCCCTGATTTTTAAGCTTGTCGGCCAGCCTCGAATTGCAAGGACCTACTATCGTGAGGTGTTTGACATTCCCAAGTTTGGTGGCTATGGCTTCTGAGAACTCGTTTGTCTCTTCTTCGCTCACCATGCACTCGGCAAGGAGTGCGAGATCTGCTTCCTGTGCCTTTTCCTTCTCGCGTTCGGCTTTTGCGTGGCGGACGAGCGCATTGAGAGCGGTAACCACATGGCGGTTGAAAGCCATTTGCCTTGCCTGCATCGGTCCGACCGAAAGCCTTGCCCACAATCGCAGAACCCTTTTTACGAAGATGACCAGCCGGCGTGCACGTTTCTTTTGTGTTTCTACTGGGTATGCCGCGGTAACTTCCCACGACACGCTTGCTCTCGTGGCGGCGTAGTCTAGATCGGCAATCGGTGGAAGCGTGGACTCAGAGTCTTCTAGGGGGAGTGGTTCGGCGAGCGCGCTCTCAATTTCATGTGTGTAGAGCCCAGCTTTTTTTCGTTCCTCTACGCGTCTTGCAAGCTCGCTCTCTAGTTTTTCTGTATCGACGCTTTTGGAAATTACCTGGAAATCTGAAGCCATCTGCCCCTCTTGCTGTAAATCGAGCTGTTTCAGCTATCTATATATCTGAGTAGCGGATTATAACCAAAAGGAAACTGCTTGTCGAGCCGAGAAGAAAATGCTCGGGTTCAATTTGCGCAAAAGGGCACGAGGCTTTTGGTGTGCTTGAATTCCTAAGAAAAAGTGCGTAATTTACAGATGTAATGGCCCTCGATAAACGAAGGAGCACAAATAATATGAAGATACTTCTCACTGGAGCAGAAGGGCAGCTAGGTAGAGATTTCCTTTTTGCCGCGGCTGCCCGCCATGAGGTTGTTGCTCACGATGTTGATCTCGATATTACCAACAGGAAGGCAGTATTAGAGCGGGTAGCTTCGGTTTCTCCACATATTGTGGTGAATGCCGCCGCCTTCACAGATGTGGATAGGGCGGAGCTCGAAGAGGTGGCGGCTTACCGAACAAATGCGCTGGGTCCGTATAACCTCGCGCTTGCTTGCCGAGAAGAGGACATACCTTTCCTTCATGTATCTACTGATTTTGTTTTTAGGGGCGACTCGACGGAACCTTATACCGAGTTTGATTCTCCTGCTCCCATGAGCGTCTACGGGAAAAGTAAATATGCAGGCGAATGCTACGTGAGAAGTCTTCTTAACCGCTACTATATATGCAGGACTTCATGGCTATTTGGAGTCTCTGGGAAGAACTTTGTGAAGACTATGATAGAAAAGGGGAAGACCGAGCCGAGAGTTAAGGTTGTAGATGACCAGGAGGGATGTCCGACCTACTCCAGGGATCTTGCTTTTAAGCTGCTGGAAATAATAGAGAAGGGAATTTATGGGATCTATCATGTCTCGAATAGCGGAAGTTGCACTTGGTACCAATTCACGCGTGACATTTTTGATATAGCTATGATAGATACACCTGTTTCCCCAATTTCTACCGAAGAGATTTCGCGGTTAGCTCCGAGGCCAAAGTATTCTGTTATGAGAAGTGTTGTGTTGGAGATGCAGGGCATCGAGCCTATGAGACCATACAGGGAGGCACTAGAAGATTTTATTCTCAGAGATTTGCCTGAATGGGAAAAGCAAGATGAGAAAACGCGATAGGGAAAGGGTTATAGTGAGACTTGAGTTTTACTGATGGGGGCTGGCTAATTTGAGGTGTCTTCATATAATCCATCGTTATGCGCCTGCCCGGGGCGGCTCTGAGAAGTTCATGATTGAGATGAGCGAAAGGCTTGTCCGTGATGGACATGAGGTTACAGTCTATACCACGGATGCGCTTGACATCCAGCATTTCTGGCTTCGCGGGAAGAGCCACATCGAAACCCTTCGCGAGAAGATGAATGGTGTAGAGGTAAAACGTTTTAAAGTAAGAAGATTTCCGAAGCATCCTCAAGTTTTGAGAATCCTAGGAAAAATTCCAGGGTTTGCCCCTAGAAGTCTCTTCTCTTTCCCTTCTCCGCTTGTTCCAAAAATGCTGGCGAGTATAAGCGGAGATGAAACTTTCGATATCGTTCATGCTGCCGCTTTTCCTTATGATTCGATGCTTTATACGGGATACAGGATTTCCAAGAAACAAGGGATTCCATTTGTCGCTTCACCATTTTTGCACCTCGGGGAAGAAGAAAATGACGAGGTTAGACGTTTCTATACTCGCTTTCACCAGATGCGCCTTTTGCGAATGGCGGATATGGTTTTTGTCCAAACAGAGATAGAAAAAAATTTTTTGTTGAAAGCAGGGGTACCCGAAAAAAGAATGCATCTTCTGGGTATGGGGATAAACCCGTCTGAGTTAGAGGGAGGGCAAGGCGAGAGGTTTCGTGAGAAATATGAACTCATTGGTCCAATCGTATGCTACATAGGGCCTAAAACTTACGACAAAGGCACATTTGACCTCATAAAAGCGATGGAATTATTGTGGAAAGGAGGAGACCCAGCCACGGTTGTGATGGTAGGAACCGACATCGAGGATTTCAGACGTTATGTATCCCAGCTCCCCGAGAAAATCAGGTCAAAGTGCTTGATGCTCGATTACATTTCCGATGAAGAGAAAGCAGACCTTTTGGATGCGTGCGATGTTCTCGTTCTTCCCTCTAGAACTGATTCTTTTGGGATAGTATTCCTCGAAGCTTGGTTTTATGGAAAACCTGTAATCGGAGCGAAGGCTGGGGGCATTCCAGGTGTGATAAATGATGGAGTTGATGGAATTCTTGTTTCTTTTGGCGACCATAGAGGACTTGCGCTTGCGATACATAAAATTTTAACGGATCACGAACTTGCGGCGAGGCTTGGAGAGGCTGGGAGGAAAAAAGTTTTGAGCGAATTTACATGGGACAAGAAATATGCCTCGCTGTTGGCAACTTATGAAAGGTTGACAGAAGACTCGCGACGGTAGTCGTTGCTCATCCTTCTGTCGGTTTTACTGATTTTTGCAAAGAAGAAAGGCTAAGTCTGCTTGGCTAAGAGAAAGAAAGCTGGAAAGCACAGGCGAGATGAGGACGAAAAGGATTTTGGTGCTTTTTTAAAGAAGCACTGGCACATTATGCTTGTCATCCTCATATGTGTCGCGGCTTTTTTAGTGAGGCTTCACTACCTCTCGCTTCATTCTGAATACACCACCGATAGCTATTACTACATGATTCTTGCCAGGTCTCTCAAGGAGACGTTTTCTTACACCGAGAGGGGCGCGATACATACCAAGTACCTTCCCGGCTATCCTCTTGCCACCCTGTTTGCTAGCTTCTTGGCAGGAGGCATCGAGAATGGCGCGAACCTCGTGGCTATACTTTTTGGGTCGCTTACCGCTCTTGTGGCTTACGGGCTCGGCTTAGAACTCTTTGGCAAGTGGGTCGGTGTCTGTGCGGCGCTTCTCACTGCTTTTATTCCCACTTTTCTCAAATGGACCTGCCTGCCTATGACGGAAGGACTTTTTACGTTTCTCTTTTGCGCAGGGCTTTATTTTTTGCTGACTGGCTGCAAGCGGGGTTCCTTTGTAAGGAGAATAGTTGGAGCGGTTTTGGGAGGGTTTTGCTTTCTGACGAGGTGGGAGGGTGGACTTTTCCTCCCCGTTGCTCTTCTCGTTGTCATCCTATACGCGAGGCGTGCGGATATCAAAAAATGGGAGCCGTTGCTTCTCATTGGGCTTTTTTGTTTGCCAATCGGCATATATGTGATAAGGAATCTAGTCCTCGCGGGGCGCGTGAGTTCCTATTTTGGGGAGTACAAGGAGTATAAACAGCCATTATCCCTAGGCATCATAATGGACAAACTGAAATTGTATGCCATCGATAGCATGGGCGATCCTCTTCTTTCTTTTCTGTTTTATGGCTCGTGCGCGTGGGCGTTTCTGCGAAAGCGCTGGAAGCCTCTTTTAATCCTCGTTGTTTGGTTTGGGGTTTTCGCGGGATTTCACGTTCTATGGCACTATCCCTACGAGAGATTCATGGCTCCAGCGGTTCCGGCTTTGGCTGTGATGGTCGCGTTTCTGTTCGTTGATTTTCTTACTGTTTCTTGGGGTTTTTTAAAGCGGAGGGAGCGTCGCAGAAGAAAATTTTCCGCAGTTTATACAGGTGCGGAGATGCTTGTTGTTATATTGATAATCGCAAGTTTGGGGTTTGTTGTGGCGAGATCGATTGCAAGGTCGGATGCCATAATAACCCCTCATTACAAGGCTCTTGCGGATGACCATGGTGGAAAGGGTATGAGGCAGGCAGCAGAATGGCTTTTGTACAATGCACCTGGGTCGGTGGTGGGGGTCGATGCTGGTCCACTTTTTGCGTGGGAGTATCACCCGGGTAAGGTTTTGTACCTAAGACCGGTTCCATGGGATCTTCCAGTGGAGGGAGAGGATGTTTCCCCCCCGCGGTTGCTCTCAAAGCTGAGGGAGAAAGATGTGGATTATCTGGTGATAGGTCAGACCGAAAGAGGAGTGCAAAGCGAGTTGCTCGAAATCGGTTTTACCCCCGATGAAATCAAGGAGTTGAAGATGGTCAAGAGATTTGTAAATCATTACGATCCACCTGCTGTTCCAAAGCTCGAGACGGCAATCTTTAGTGTGGGATAAGAATCGCTCCCGCGTTTTTTGTTCAAGTCGTGGGAAAAGGGATTGAGCTCAAGGAAAAAAAGGGAAATATTGCCGTGATGGCACTGGGAACGAACCCGCTTGATGGGAACCAGAGAGAGAAAAAACTGAATCATATATCCCTTGCCGTGCTCCTTGTATTGGTTATCGGCTATATTGTCCTTTTTTCTTTACTCTCCATATATAGCCACTCGAATTTGCGTGCTCCTTCTTACGATACGGCTATTTTCAGCCAGGTCGTCTGGAAACTTTCACATTTCAAAGAGCCTGTCTCTACTTTAAGAGGCATGAATTTCTTCGGGGACCACATGGTCCCAATTCTGTTTCTTCTTGTTCCTCTTTACTGGGTTGGCGCTGATACCATCGGGTTGCTGGTAGTTCAAACCGTAGCCATTGCCGCTGGAGCGCTCATTCTGTACTTGCTTGCCAGGAGGAAGATTGGAGGCAGGTGGGTTCCCGTTTGCGTTTCAGTTTCCTATCTTCTTTATCCCGCCTTACAAAACATGAATCTCTTTGCGTTTCACCCCGAGGCGATTGCCACCTTCTTTTTTCTCTCAGCTGTGCTTGCCGTTGACGACCGAAAGTTCGGCTGGTTTTTTGCCTGCTCTATTCTTGCGATGGTTTGCAAAGAAGACATGGCGCTCGCCATTCTCGTTTTGGGGGTGGTAGTCTATTTCAAGTATGACCGCCGTGTGGGAATGATTGCATCTATAGGCTCCTTTGCTTATTTTCTGCTCGCTATCCTTGTCATAATGCCCCTTTTCTCACCAGAGGGATATCAATACACCTCTAGGCTGTCCTTATTCGGGGAGACCACTTTCGAAGCTATAAAGAATTTCTTAATTCGACCGCTGAGAACCGCGGATATCCTTTCTACCCGGATGAACTTACGTTACATCTTCGATCTCTTCATGCCTGTTGCGTTTATCTCTTTTTTTTCTCCTATTTATCTTCTTCCAGCTCTTCCCGCCTTTGTGATAAACATTGTGAGTGACTTCGCTCCACAACACACTATCCTTTGTCAATACACCGCTGCGATTACGCCGTTTGTTTTCGCGGCGGGTGTTTTTGGCTTGAAGAAGTTCAAAGAGTGGGCAGGAGAAGGGGCCCAGGTCAAGAAAGTTCTTGGCGCGGTAGGAGGCATATTGCTTGCATGTTCTCTCGCGGGCAATTTCTACCTTAGCCCGAGCCCTCTTTCGGAAAAATGGACGAGTAAAGATTATGTGGGGGATTCGCATGTAAAGGTGGTCAAGGAAGGGCTTTCTAAAATTCCCTCAAAAGCTTCTGTGTCTGCCCAAAGGTCGCTTCTCGTTGAGCTTTCTTGCCGGGATGAGCTCTACGAATTTCCAAACCCGTTTATAGATTACGTGAGTGATGAATACTATAAGTCATTGGGTAAACTTTCAGAAGTTGTGTTTCCAGGGCTTTATCAGCGACGAGAAGGGAAAACTGTGAAGAAGACTACGAAAGTCCCTCGGGTTGATTATGTTGCCCTAGATGAAAAATCGATTTCCTACCCACTAGATGAAGCCGAGTGCAAAAGGCTCGAGGCGCGACTCGTAAATGAGGGGGGCTACGTCCAGGTTTTTAGAAAGGATGGAGTTGTAATTCTTAAAAGAATCTGAATACTTACTTTTTGGCAACACCTCGTTTTTTACAGGAGAAGGTGGCATGAACGAGAAGGAGCGGTGGAATAAAAAAGATTGGATTGCCATTGGGATTCTCTTTGGGCTTGTGGTTTTGGGATGGTTCAAAGCCATTTTCCTGCAAGGGTATTCATTTGGGGTGGAAGGGGATTTCATACGGCAGTTCTATCCTGCTCGCTTCTTTGCTGTGGAGTCGTTAAAAAAGGGAACATTTCCCCTATGGTGTCCCTATCTTTTAGGCGGGCACCCGTTCCTTGCCTCTTATCAGACTGCTATGTTTTATCCTCCCAATTTCTTAATGCTGATTTCTTATGCCCTTGCTGGCGCTCAATTTACGGTTAGGGCTCTCAATATTTTCGTGGTCCTTCACTTCTTTATGGCTGGTGTTTTCACTTACATTCTTTTGCGCGACTTTGGAATTGGAAGAGGAGGCTCCCTCATCGGAGGGATTACGTATATGTTCTCTGGTTGCCTAGTAGCACATGCTGGACATGTAAACCAGGTGAGTGCGGCATCTTGGGTTCCTCTCATATTTTTCTTTTTCAACCGCTCGCTGGAAAAGAAGAAGTTTTCTTATGCCGTTGCGGCAGGCATCGTGTTCGGCATTTCTCTGCTTTCCGGACATCTCCAGCCCCTTTTGTACCTTGGTTTTTTTCTTGCGCTATTCATCTTTTACCATGGAATAAAGACTGCAAGAGAGACAAGGGGCAAAGGTTTTTTATTTGCCCTTGGTTCTCTTTGTGTCATGGTGGTGGTTGGGGCTGCGCTTGCCTCGGTTCAGCTTTTACCGACATATGAGTTCACGAAGCTTTCAGTGAGAAGCGAAATACCGTTTTCTATGGCTTCGACCTTTAGCCTTCCCCCAAAGCAAGTGATAACTCTTCTTTTCCCCCATTTTTACGGCACAAACCCCGATGTTTATATTGGTGCCTGGGAAGGCATGTGGGAGGTTTATGGCTATGCGGGTATCGTGAGCGGAGCTCTCGCAGTGATAGCTTTCCTTGATAAGAAGCACAGGAAGTTTACAATCTTTCTTTGGATTGCGCTGGTTCTCTCTGTAGTGCTTGCCCTTGGGCCGGAAGGTTACTTGTTTACCGCTCTTTACCATTCGAGATTCCTTTTCAACAAGTTCAGATGCCCGGCGCGGGCGCTTCTCCTTTTTGGATTTACCGTTTCGTTGCTTTCGGGGATTGGAACTAACTACCTCATCAGATTTTTCCCTGCCCATAAGAAGAAAAGGAATCTAGATTCGGCTACCAGGCTGCTCCTATATCTGTTTGGCGTCTTTTGTGCGGGGGTTACTTGCGTTGCCTTGTTTTTGAATTCTAGGGGGGAAGAGCGAGCCCTTGCGAACGGCTTTGCCATGAGGAGCATGGTAATGCCCACAGTCTTTTTTGCGGTACTGGTGGCATTTGTTTTTATTGTTCGCTTGGGCAAGCTCGATCCAGGAGTTTTGGCTACCGGGATTTTAGTGCTGGTGGCAGTTGACCTTCTTGCGTTCAATGTGCCATGGGTGATAAAACCTATTGAGCAGGATAGTTTATATAAAGATGCCTGCGCGTGCCGGTATATTTCCAGGTACAAAGGACCTTTTCGCGTGGAGACCGATGCAGCGACCCTATATGAGTGCTTGGATAATGGCGCGATATATGGGGTGGAAAAGAGCTCTGGTGATGATTCCCTCATTTTTAAAGATTACGTCCTCTACCGGAATATTGTTTCTCTGGAATGGCCGGGCGTGCAGAAAAAGCTTTTCTCTTCTGAGGGTATAAAGTCTCCTCTTCTGGACGCCATGAATGACTTGTTCTTCATTTCCGCGGATCAGATTACCCCTTCTCTTGCAGAGGGGAAGTTCGATTTCATTGGTCAGTTCGAGGGAGTGAACGTGTACAGGAACCGTCATTTTGTTCCGAGAGCTCGCCTTGCTGACGCTCTGACCGTCAAAGACAAAGATGCCGCACTCAGGATTATCGAGCAAACAAGGGGAAAATGCCTCGAGGGCCCTGCCTTGCTTGCCCTGGAGGGGGAGAGAGGTATGAAAGAGGGGGAGTTTTTGAGGGCGACCCCCGGCTGCGTTCAAGTGGCGAAATATGAATCTAACCGCGTTGTTATCGAGACTGATCCTTCGTGCCGTGGATTACTGGTCCTATCCGATGTCTGTTATCCTGGGTGGGAAGTTTTTGTTGATGGAAAAAGGGAACAGATACACCGGGCGAATTATCTTTTCAGGGGTGTAATTCTAGAGGGAGGGCAGAAGAAAGTTGAATTCCGTTTCAGTCCAAGGAGTTTCCGTGTCGGAGCCATTATTTCAGTCGCCGCTTTGGTGTTCCTGGCGATTTATGGGCTGTACCTTTTCATTGCTAGGAGAAAGTGGAGGTTCGAAGCATAATTGAAACTTTCGGTTATCATTCCCGCGCACAACGAGGAGCCAACGGTAGAAGAAGCGACGAGGAGGGCATTGGATGTTGACCTCGAGGACACCGAGCGTGAACTCATAATTGTGAACGATGGCTCTACCGACTCTACGAGGGAAAAATTGAAAAGCTTCGAGGGGATGGAGAATGTCATCATTCTCGACCACCCCGTGAATAAAGGAAAGGGTGCGGCTATAAGGACTGCGCTTTCCTATGTCTCTGGCGATATAGTTGTAATCCAGGATGCCGATTTGGAATATGACCCAAGGGATTTCCCCGCTCTTATTGCTCCTATTATTTCTGGAGAAGCTGATGTCGTTTACGGTAGTCGTTTCCGGGGAAAGGCAGAAAACATGGCTCTCGCAAATTTTATAGCGAACAAAATCCTTGCTTGGCTTACTACTTTGCTTTTCTTCAAGAGGGTTACAGATGAGGCTACCTGCTACAAGGCTTTTAGGACGGAGGTTCTCAAGTCCTTCGACATAAAAAGCAATGGCTTTGAATTCTGCCCCGAGGTTACTGCCAAGACGCTAAGGGGTGGCTACCGATACAAAGAAGTTCCCATATCTTACCATGCGAGAACGGTTGAAGCCGGCAAGAAAATTACTGCCCGGGATGGATTAAAAGCGGTGTGGACCCTTCTTCGCTACAGAATTTTCAGGAAGTGAACTAGGAGCACTCTGAAATCGTATTCTCTTTCTGATATGATAATCCGCTCGATAATGAAGTGGATACGGAAGCAGCCGTGACAAAGAAGAAAAAAGTAGAACTCGAAACAAGGCTTTCAACGAGACTAAAAGATTTGTTCTCTCACCACGAGCTCTTGCGCAACATGATTACCAAGGAGCTCAAAGTAAAGTACAAAAGCTCTGTTCTGGGCTTCTTGTGGTCTTTTATAAACCCACTGGTAATGCTCATAGTTTTCAGCATCGTCTTTAGCATCTTTACTAGGGGTGGAGATATCCAGTGGTATGCGGTTTATCTCATGTCTGCGCTCTTGCCGTGGAATTTTTTTGTGGGTTCTCTCATGCAAGCGACGTCTTCCGTTGTTGCCAATGCAGGGCTTGTCAAGAAGATTTATTTTCCAAGGGAGATACTTCCGATATCCGCTGTTGGAGCCAACTTGGTTCACTTCCTTCTTCAGTCGGCGGTCTTTTTTGTCTTCCTACTCATCATAGGATGGCATTTTTCAATCCTGGTTCTCCTTTTTCCGTTGGTAACCCTCTTGGAATGCACCTTCCTTTTGGGGCTTGCGTTTTTTCTCTCCGCCGCGGATGTTTATTTGAGAGATACACAACACTTTGTAGAGGTTCTCACCATGGCTTGGTTTTGGATTACCCCCATTGTCTACCCTATCAGCCTGGTGAGGGACGCTTTTCCGGACATGCTGAAGTTTTATTTGGCGAATCCCATGGCGAATATAGCTCTGATCTGGCAATACATAATCTACAACCCGAAGCATTACGCGCCTCACGCGGCATATATTTCCCGTTGGGGAATCCTTGGAACTGTTTTGGTTTCTATTGCACTCCTTATTGGTGGCTATATTTTTTTCGTGAGGAAAGAGCGAGGTTTCGCGCAACAGATTTGAGGAGTTTTCATGCCCTATGCCGTCCAGATTGAGAACGTCTCGAAGATGTTCAGGCTCTATCACGAGAACGTGCAGAGCTTGAAAGAGAAGATACTTTTCTTTCACAGAAGGGGATACGAAGAGTTCATGGCTCTCAAGGACGTTTCCCTTTACATCGAGGAGGGGGAGACTCTTGGAATAATAGGTCCCAATGGCTCTGGTAAATCAACTCTTCTCAAGTGCATTTCCAAGATTTTATATCCAGACAAGGGAAAGATTGTCACGAATGGAAGCATTGCTGCTTTGCTCGAGCTGGGGGCAGGGTTCCAACCGGATTTGACCGGGAGGGAAAATATTTACTTGAATGCCTCTATTCTCGGCTTTTCGAAGAAGGAAATTGATAAGAGGTATGACGAAATAGTTAGGTTCGCCGAGCTGGAGAGGTTCATAGACGAATATGTTCGGAATTACTCGAGCGGGATGTATGTAAGGCTTGGATTTGCGATTGCCATAAACGTAGATCCTGACATCCTCATAGTGGATGAGGTTTTGATGGTTGGCGACGAGGCATTTCAGCGTAAATGTCTCAACCGCATTCAGGAAATTAAAGATTCAGGGAAAACTATCATCTGGGTTACCCATGCCGTGGATCTCACGAAGGAAATCTGCGATAGGGTAGTAATGCTGGACCATGGCGAGATTGTCAAAGAAGGCGAACCAAGGGATGTCGTAAATTACTACCACCAATTCATGGAAGAGGAATTTCATCCTACAGAGCGCGGCAACAAGCAGATAGAGATTGAGTTTATCGAGCTTCTCGATGAGGAGGGAAATGCTTCGAGCGACTTCAACACAGGGCAGAGTATGCGGATAAGAGTCCATTACCATGCGGTAGAGGCAACGGACGACCCGGTTTTTGGTTTCAGCATTGAGGACTTGCGCGGATATACTGTTTATGGAACGAATACAATGCTAAAATCAGTGGATATGGAAACAGTGGCGGGCAAAGGAGTTGTGGAGTTTCACTTGAAATCCCTTCCGATGCTCGAGGGCCGGTAT